>JAJYGU010000196.1 GCA_021784975.1 Planctomycetota bacterium | reverse complement strand
GCTAGAGCGGACACATCAGCCCCTTTTTGTGTGGAAAGAACTGACATGAGCTCAACCATTGTAGACATTCGTGCCCGTCAAATCCTGGATAGCCGCGGCAATCCTACCATTGAGGTCGACGTGGAGCTAGCTGATGGCTCCTTCGGCCGGGCGGCGGTTCCCAGCGGGGCCAGTACCGGCATCCACGAGGCGCTGGAACTCCGCGACGGCGACAAGTCCAAATACCTTGGCAAGGGGGTTCTCAAGGCGGTCGAGAACGTCAACACCAAGCTGGCCGACGAGCTGTGCGGCATGGACGCCCTCGACCAGGTCGCCCTCGACCATCGCATGATCGAGTTGGATGGCACCGAGAACAAGAAGAGTCTGGGCGCCAATGCGATCCTCGGCGTCTCACTGGCCGCCGCCCATGCCGCCGCCGACCACACCGGGCTGCCGTTGTTCCGCTACCTGGGCGGCGTCGGCGCCCGATTGCTGCCGGCCCCGATGATGAACATCATCAACGGCGGCTCCCATGCCGACAATGCCGTCGACGTGCAGGAATTCATGGTCATGCCGCTGGGGCTGACGTCATTCAGCGACGCCATTCGCTGTGGCTGCGAGGTGTTCCACAACCTCAAGAAGGTGCTCAAGGCCCGAAAACTCTCCACCAACGTCGGCGACGAAGGCGGCTTCGCCCCCGACCTGAAGAGCAATTCCGAGGCCCTGGACGTGATCGTCGAGGCCATCGGCAATGCGGGCTACGAGGCCGGCAAGCAGGCCTTCATCGCCTTGGACCCGGCTGCTTCGGAGTTCTATGATGCTGACAAGAAGCGATACTCGGTCGACGGCAAGGCGATCGATGCCGCCGCCCTGGTCGACGTCTATAGCAAGTGGGTGGAAAAATATCCCATCTGCTCGATCGAAGACGGCCTGGCCGAGGACGACTGGGACGGTTGGAAACTGATCACCGAGCGGCTGGGCAACAAGATCCAGTTGGTCGGTGACGATCTCTTCGTGACTAACACCAAGCGGCTGCAGCAGGGGATCGACTCCGGCGTGGCCAACAGCATTCTCATCAAGCTCAACCAGATCGGTACGGTAACCGAAACCATCGAGGCCATTGAACTGGCGCGGCGAAACGGCTACACCAGCGTGATCAGCCATCGCAGCGGCGAGACCGAGGACGCCACCATCGCCGATCTGGCGGTGGCCATGGGCACCGGCCAGATCAAGACCGGCTCCGCCTCGCGCGGCGAGCGGATGGCCAAATACAACCAACTATTGCGCATCGAGGAGGTCCTCGGCGAGGCCGCCTTGTATGGCGGACCGCTGTTTCCGAAGAAACGGTAGTATGTCGCTCGGATCGGAACCGGTGGCATTGGTAGTCGCGGAGACGGAAGCGGGCCACCGTCTCGACGCCTTCTTGGCGTGCCATTTCCCCGTCTACAGCCGGGTGCATTTGCGGCGAGTGATCGCGGCCGGGGGCGCGACTGTCGACGGCCGCGGCGGCAAGCCTGCGTATCGTCTGCACGCCGGGCAACAGGTGACGATCGTGCTGCCGGATATCCCCCGCCAAGCACCGCAGCCGGAAAACATCCCACTTGAAATCCTCTACGAGGACGAGCACGTGGTGGCCATCAACAAGCCGCCGGGGATGGTGGTCCATCCGGCCCGCGGACACTGGTCGGGCACGCTGGCCAGCGCCTTGCAGTTCCATTTCGGGCCGAGCCTGAGCGCGGTTGGCGGGCTGAACCGACCGGGCATCGTTCATCGCCTCGATCGCGACACCAGCGGGGTGATCCTGGTCGCCCGGACCGATCAGGCCCACTCCGCCTTGGGCAAGCAATTCGCCGCCCGTTCGATTGCCAAGGAATACTTCGCCATCGTGGCCGGCAATCCGACCCGCGACCGCGACCTCATCGACTGCCCGATCGGTTTCCATCCGCAGGTGCGGGAGAAGATGGCTATTCGCCGCGACGACGCCGGCAGCCGCTCCGCCCAGACGTTTTACGAAGTGCAGGAACGTTTCGACGGATTTGCCGCGGTGAAGTTGCTGCCCAAGACGGGCCGCACCCATCAGATTCGCGTACATTTGAATCACATCGGCTGCCCGGTGCTGTGCGATCGTCAATACGGCGGCCGGGCCAAGATCACTCGCGGCGATATTCGCCGGCAGGCGGACGACGAACTGATCCTGCTGGACCGCCAGGCATTGCACGCCCGGCGGGTCGCGTTCATTCATCCGGCAACGGGCCAATGCGTTGAGATCGAGGCCCCTTTGCCGGCCGACATGACTGCGGTGCTTGCCGAGTTGCGGGCCTATCGCTCAGAATAGCAGGCCCATCAAGTCGTGGGTGCCCCAGGCGATCGGGCTGGTCAGCAGCTCGCCTGCGGAAAAGCCGGCCGCCATCCCCTGCTGCACGGCAAACGCGCGGATGCGGTCCAGGTAGTGGAGTTTGGCGGGCGGGAACTGGCTCTGGTAGCAGGCAATCGCCTCCATCTTCTTCTCCAGCGTGCCGCCGATATCGACCACCATCGCCCCGCGGTCGAACGGCGAGATCCTGGAAAACCCCAGAGAGCACTGTAACAGGCGCGGAATTGTGTAGGGCGGCGTGCCGGCGAAATACTCATCCCACTTCGTCAGCTTGGAATAGAACACCGCCGCCTCGATCATCAGCCCGGCCTGATAATGGTCGGGCGAGGCGGTGGGTGTAGCCCCGCTTAGGCCGATGACCAACCGAGGCCGACAGCGGCGGAACTCCCTGGCCAATGCCACCCGGGCTTCAAAACTGTCGAACAATCGCCGGTTCGGCAGATCGAGGGTCACCCGACGGGCCACGCCCAACACTTCGGCCGCCCGGCGGGCCTCGGCCAGCCGCTGCTCCGGTCCGGAAGAGGCAGGCGTCGGTTCGCCGTCGGTCAAGTCGATGATTCCGACACAATGCCCCTGTTCCGCCAGTCTGGCCAGCGTCCCGCCGCAGGCGATCTCGATATCATCGGGATGGGCCCCTACCGCAATCACGTCGAGCGGTGGATCATCAGTGAGCGGCGCCAGGTCCAAAGCCGTCTCAGCCATCCAACTCTCCTGTTTGGCAAGAGGCCGCATTCACCAGCTAGTGCCCTAGGTTCCCAACTCCTGACGGCTCGAAGCTACGTCCCGGCTGTGCGCTTTCTGCATGTTCGGAGAAGACACTTGCTGCCGCGGTCGGCCCACTCGATCGGTCGGCCGGCTTCGGTTCGCTTGCCTCACTCGACTTTCCTGCTGCCTCGCCCGGCTTGGCGGGAGCGGCCGTTAGCCGGTCGACAAAGGGCAATCCGAAGCGGGGCAACTCAAAGGCTGGCCCTTGCCACCAGGCCAGCGCGTAGTAGGCAAACAAGGTGCCGGCCAATCCGCCAGTCACGATTTCGAGGATCGTTTGCAGCCCGGATCGCGGCCTCCGTCGCAGCCTGGTGACGCAAATTCGCTCGGAGAAGGGGCTCGCCTCGGCAATCGGCTCCGGCAGGGCGTCGTCGTCCATCAGCGCCGGCCTCTCTGGATCGTCGGCCGACGGTTCCTGCTCGGTTGTGGGCCGAATCTGGTCTCCCATTTCCGGTGATTCGCCCGCATCCGGCCTCGCGCCATTTTCCAGGTCTTCCGCGGGGGCGGCACCCAGCGGAATCAACGTCGGCGGAGGGTTGGCAATCGCCTCATTCAAGCCGTACTCAGCGGCACAAAGTGGACAACGCACCTGAGTCGTCAAGTCTACTCCCGTGGGGAGGGTCACCGGGCGTTGGCATTTCGGGCAGGTAGATATTGCGGGCATGGTTCTCGATCACGGATCGATTTGCTTTGCGCCCAGATCGGCTTCAATCTCATTGGCCTTGGTACTGATTCCCTTGCAGTCGATATCGTCCTTGGAAGGACGGGCCTGCCGGACGAACGCTCGCATGCTGTTTTGGGGCGGAGTCAAGTCGGCCTTGTCCGAAGCACATCCCAAAAGCCCGATTCCCGCGACGGTGGCCAGACATAAGCCCCAGCCCGAATAAAACTTCCGGGCACGAGAGTCCTGAGGGTGTGGGACCAGTTGTGCCATTCCAGCCCTTCCCAAATCGATTCTTATCGCCGGCAGTGTCCCAAAACACCAAGGAAAAGTCCAGGCCAGTTCGCCTCGACGCAATTCATTGACCAGTAAGAACCTTATGACGGGCTGCGTGGTGGGGCGACGGGGCGGGCTTGCACCCGAGGCAGGTGTTCCGCACAATCACAGGCTTACAGGAGACTGTCGGAACCAACCGGTCGTGCCGGTCATCGCTACCCGCGAGGGTAGCCGGTGGGCGTCAGATCGTGCCGGTTGGCGCCGCTCGCGGCAGAATATAGTTCTTTCTCGCACACAACCGTTCACCACCCTTGGGAACGATCTCATGCTGGACATCCTTGTAGTGGCTCCGCATCCCGACGATGCCGAACTGGGCATGGGCGGAACCATCCTCAGATTCAAAGCCGAGGGGCTGACGATCGGGGTGCTCGACCTGACCAGCGGCGAACCCACGCCGTTGGGAACACCGGAGGTCCGCCTCCGCGAGACCGATGCCGCCACCCAAGTGCTGGGACTTGATTGGCGAGAAAACCTGGGGCTGCCGAACCGTAGCCTGGAGCCCAGCCTCACCGCCCGAGCGGAATTGGCCGCGGTCTTTCGCCGCACCCGGCCGCGTTGGCTATTTGCCCCCTACTGGATCGACGCCCATCCCGACCATGTGGCCGCCACCGAACTGGTTGAGGCCGCCCGGTTTTGGTCCAAATTGACCAAGAGCAACATGCCCGGCGAACCGTTCTACCCGGAGCGAATCTTCTACTACTACTGCCTCCACCTGCGTTCGATTCCCCAGCCAGCGTTTGTGGTGGATATCAGCGACTTTTGGGAGCAAAAGCGGGCGGCCATCGAGTGCTACCGCAGTCAGTTCATCGAGGGCAAACCGCAGGGGCCGCCCACTCTGGTCGATCGGCTCCGCGATCTGGCGTCGACTTGGGGTTGGTCGATCGGGGTCCGCTACGGCGAGGCATTCGCCTGCCGAGAGCCAGTCGGCCTGCGAAGTATGCGGGAGGTTATTTGACGTGTGGCGCGGACCGTGGACTGGGGATGAGTGCCGAAGGCGGAGGGAGGAAACAAGTTCGGAGTTCGGAGAGATGAAGGATGGGGGGAGTTGTCCTTCCTTCCTCCGCCGCCCGTCGCCCGCCCCACGAATCCATCATTCCTGACCCGTGATCCCTCCATGTTCCACATCGTCCTCTATCAGCCGGAGATTCCCGACAACACCGGCAACATCGGGCGCACGTGCGTGGCCTTGGGGGCCAAGCTATGGTTGGTCCGCCCGCTGGGCTTCCGTTTGGATCATCATCGTCTGCGTCGGGCGGGCTTGGACTATTGGCAGCACCTGCACTGGGACGCGGTCGACAGTTGGGAGGCGCTGCTGGAGCGTCTGCCCCGCCGTCGCCCCTGGTTCTTTTCCAGGCGTGGCCTGCGGTGTTACACGCAGGCAACCTTCGAGGCCGGCGACGTATTGGTGTTCGGCAGCGAGTCGCAGGGGCTGCCTGCCGGCTTGATCGATGGCCACGCCGACCGCAGTTTGCGGATCCCGATAGCACCCGAGGCCCGGAGCTTGAACCTTGCTGTGGCGGTGGGGGTGGCGGCCTACGAAGCCCGCCGGCAATGTTTCCAAAGGCAAAACGAATCGCCCCCCTCGACAGCTATCAAGGGTATGCTAGAATAAAGCCCTGTCGAGCCATATCATGACGCGGGGTGGAGCAGTCCGGTAGCTCGCGAGGCTCATAACCTCGAGGTCGTTGGTTCAAATCCAACCCCCGCCACTTGAAACTCGGGTATCGAAATCTCGGTACCCGCGGGTTAACGATCAAGGCCGAGGCTCGCCGCCCCGGCCTTTCGCGTTTTAAGGCCTTTTTCCGTATTGAGTTGCGTCGGCAGCGTAGTCTTTGTCGTCGTTGCCTTGTTGGCCGGAGAGACACGCCCCACCGCCTTTCGCTTCACCAATTCCCACCCCGTTGCGGCGGAGGTCTCTGTGTCTCTGTCCGATTGCCCGTTTCGGGTTAAGAGGGGGTTGTAGTCGCCGCGGGGAGGTGAAACGTCCTGGTTCGGCTTGATGGCCGCGGGCAACTCTCTTCGAGACCAGCGAAGTACCCGTGGGCGACGTTCGGGGCGCTGGTTTATGACGCACGGCCTGGCGCGTTCACGACGTTGGGCGTCAGCGGCCGACCTCAGCGATCATCGCTGGCCAAGTGCCGCTCGATAGATTGAGTTGCAGGCGGGACGCTGCAGCTTCGTCGACCAGGAATGTGACCGCCGGATGCGTTTGCAGCGCGCTCGCAGGACATGCTTCACTCAGCGGTCCTTGGGTCGCCCGAGCTACAGCCAATGCCTTCTCTTCTCCGCTCGCCAAAATGAGTATCTTGCGGGAATCAAGGACTGTACGAAGACCAACCGTGACTGCCCTGCGAG
>JAJYGU010000323.1 GCA_021784975.1 Planctomycetota bacterium | reverse complement strand
CTCCGCGAGCTGCGGAAGTTCTGCCGGAAGCAAGGCTGGAAGGTTTTTCGCGAGTACGTGGACCGCGAGTCCGGCGGCAGTGCCAGCCGGCCGGAGTTCCGGCGGCTCTTTGACGACGCCCACCACCGCAAGTTCGACATGGTGTTGTTCTGGGCCTTGGATCGCTTCAGCCGCGAAGGGGTCTTGAAAACGCTCAACTACCTGAGCGAACTGGAATCCGTCGGAGTTCAATTTAGGAGCTACATGGAGCGGTACATCGACTCCAGCGGCATCTTCAAGGAAGCCATTTTGGCGATCCTTGCCACCTTGGCCAAACAAGAGAGAATCCGCCTTTCGGAACGTGTAAGGGCCGGGCTTGACCGTGCGCGGGCGGAAGGCAAAACGATTGGCCGGCCAAAGCTGCCGCCGGCGACGGTCACGGAAATTCGCCGTCTCTACGCTGGCGGAGTCAGCAAACGCGAGATTTCCCGCCGGGTCCGCTATCTCGATGGAAACGGACGCCGCCACAAGATTGGCTGGGGAAGCGTGCGGCGCGTCCTGGCAACCGTGGGCAGGTGACGGCTTTCCTCTGTTCCGCACGTCCATCGTGGAAGACTGATCAAGCACCGTGCCGTGCTACACTACCACCGCGTGCTGCGATGCTGAGCTTCGCTGGGCAACCTGTATGCTCGGTTCCCGTTGGTCAATGAAACCTTCTGGAGGAAAGAGTTCTACTGCCGGCGTCTACGGCGGTTGTCGCCGCCGGTGATGGGCTTTTCCCGCGGGGGCGATCCAGCCACTGCCGAGAACCGCCGACTGGACTGGCTGGGTCGCTTACGCAGCACCGACGAACTCGTGGATTGTCTGCCGGTTACTCGGGCTGATTGTGTCCGGGCAACCGTTCACGAGAATTGCCCCCGTCGGCCGCAAATGGACAGGCACATTCTTGTTGCCCGACCATGCTTTCCATGGTGCCCGGAGCGAAAAATGAGCCCGTCCCCGGCCTGTCAGCGGCCGCATGTCCGAGAACAAACCACCCGCAAAGCAACTTCGGAGCATTGCCGAGCCGCATTATGTCTGCCGTAGCTGGAAAAACCGGATCGGGGGTAATCCTGAGAAACTTTCTTAAGATCGCTTGCATCGCGCCGAACCCCCACCTATACTAGCGGCTATATTTCGACCTGCACCACGTGGGGGTGAAAATCTGTTTACCATTGGAGACAGCCGGATTGGCTGAAGACGCGGGCTGGACGCCGGCCACAATGAACAATTGAACGACGCGCGAGCGTCAAGACGCTTGCGCCACTACCCCAAAACCGGACGCGGCGTTAGAAAACCGGCTTTGGGGCCACAATTCCACGGTCCCGCCGACCAACCGGCTGCGGCGCTGCGTCTTGCCGATACGCTCCCAGCGGCAGGTAACGCGGTAGACGAATAGCTGGAGGACTTCGCGGAGGACCGCCGGGTCAGAATCGGTCAACTGCTTGCCAACCTTCCATAGCTGGTCGGCAATCCGCTCCGCCACGCCATCCAAGTCAACCGGCCCCGAGAGCTTGTTGGCGTCGGCCAACTCCGCCTTGACTCGCTCTCGTTCGGCTTGCACCAGCGACAGTTCCTCCACTAATTCGTCGGCGTCCAGGGTGCGGATCGCCTTGACCAGTCGGCCTACCTCTTTCTCCAAGTCGGCCGCACGCTTCTCCAACCGCTTCACATCGCTCTTGTTGGCTTTGGGTTCGGCCTTGAGTTGGCTGTGAATTTCCTGGATCAGGGCGTCACGGCCTGCACCCAGGTAGAGTTCCCGGAGCTTGTCGGTCAGCCAGCGGAGGACCAGGGCCGCGTCGATGGGGTGCCGGCCACAGGTCGAATCGAGGTCGTTGACGTAGCTGGAGCAGATATAGTGGTGATAGGCGTACTGCTTGCCGCCTTTTTTCGCGTGGAGGGTATTGCCGTACATGGGTTGACCGCAGTGCCCGCAGTACATCAGCCCGGCCAACGGGTAAGGGGCCTTGCGTTTGGGCTGGTACGGCTTCGACTTCGGCAGCTTGGCTTGGACGCGATTGAACAAAGCCACGGGAACGATCCCCTGATGAGCGCCGTCAACGCTGATGGCATCCGCCAAAGCCTTTCGCCGCCGTCCCCGCTGCTTGCCGTTGCCGGTGGGCACGATGTTGTCCCCTTGGGCCTCATGGTACTTGCCCCAGGCGGTCGCGCCCCAAAGCGACGTGCCGGCGTAGGCGCGGTTCCGCAGCAACCGGGCGACGTTGAAATGGGTCCAGCCCTCGCCGGTCGGACTGGGGAAACCCTTCGCTTCCAACTCCCGCGCCAACGTGCGTAGGCCAATGTCCGCCCGGTCGAACCGCTCGAAGGCGAACTTCACGGCGTCGATCTTGGCTTGGTCCGTGCAAGGAAGAAGGTGAACACGGTGTCCTGCCTGTCTGACGTACTCGCCAGGCTGCAATCGCCGCACAAGTTTGTGGTTGAAATCGAACAGCCCCCGATCCATTGCGTAGGTCGCCCGGCCGCCGTTGTGGCCGCCCGCCTTGGCGTTGGCGATTCGGCCCCGGAGGGTCTTGGCCGACATTTCGACCAGGAAGTCGTTGCTGGCTTTCTGATTGATGAACAGCAACAACTGCTTGGCGAAGTCTTCCAGGTCAATACTGCCTTCACAGCAGGTGTGCAATCCCACGCCGGCCTTGCGTAGCTGGTTGTAGAAGACGATGGCGTCCATCGGGTCTTCGCGGGAAACCCGGTTGGTGTGCCACGCCAAGACCACCTTGAACTTGCCGGCCTTAGCGCCCGCAAGCAGGGCCGCCAGACCAGGACGGGCATCCGTGCTGCTATCCCCCGTGATTGCTTCGTCGGTAAACCACTCGACGACGGCGAATCCCTCGCGGTCGGCCAGTTTGGCAATTTCGGCCCGCTGCTCGGCGGGACTTTTGTCTTGCTGCCTGCCGGACATCCGAATATAGCCGGCCGCGGGAATCAGTTTTGTGACGGGCATGGTTGCATCATCCAAGGGGCTACAGGGGACAACTCCTTAAGCATCATCGGCGATCCGTCGTTTGTCAACTTCTGCCGGCGGTCCATGTCGATTAAGAGCCGCGCCAAGGCCGGCAGCACGTTGCGGGGCGGAACGTCGGATTTTGTGACGAAAACAGGCGTAACATCGGGGGCGAATGTCATAGATGCGATCTCACAGGGGTAGAGGTAAAGAGCGCTCGATTCGTGAAATCAGGTGCAGTAGCGGCCAAGAGAATGGGCCGCAAGAATCGGGTATCAAGAAGGTGCCCCATCCGCCCCGATCGGATGACCGAGGCGAGGTGGATTCCTACCATCGCTTATTGTGTTCTTTCCAAAGGCTGATGGAAAGACAGAAGACTGTGATGCTATACTCAAGATGTGGACGAACGAGAAGAAGAAACTTTGCTCAACGTCGCCTGCGGGCTGGACCCGTTGACGGCCGTCGTTGCCGCTTCGGACGACGATCCCCAGCCGCCAAAGAAATCTTCAGGCTGCTTGTTAGCGCTGCTCGTACTTCTCGTGCTCTACTGGTTGCTCCGATAGTGACTCAATTCGCAACCAGATCGCCGGGTGGAATCTTCGCAGCGAAGGAATCGTGATCCGCCGCGCATACTGCACCGACGGGGCGCGTTTGACGTAGCTGCGAAGCATCAAGAAATCCACGGGCTTGGCCTCGTTGGTCAGGTCATCAATGGTTCGATTGTCTAACATGGCTGTATTCCTTGACGTGTTGGAAGACCCCGTGATCCGGGGCGGCCGCGCCGTCGCTATGAGCCCAGCACGGCCGTTGCTCCCCGGACCACAGGCAATGGTGGCGACGGCACGACGAGCGCCGTTACTCGCTACAGGATGGCCGTAAGACAGGCTACCACAGGAGCGCCAAACAGAGGCCCCTGCGGAGCGCCGGCTACCCCTTGGGCCGCAGGCCCAGCAGTTCCGGGGCGGTCGCGCGGATGGCGCGGAATTGCGGGACCGTCAGTTGGGCGATGCCCAGCTTGGCAGTGGCGTTGAACAGCGCCCCAAGCGTAGGAGTCTCGTCGCGGAGCCTCTTCACGGCCGACGCCAACGGAACCGTCTCACCGCCAAGGTTGACGAAGGGCATCATGCCGGCGGCCGTCGGCTCGTCGAACGGCTGTAACAGCGCGATGACCGTCTCGCGGTAAATCGCGCCTTGCTCTGCTGCGATGCGCAGGTTGCGTTCCGCCGGGGTTTCCACTTGTGATAACATAAGACACCATACTTCCTCGGTTCTTAGGTCGGCCTTGTTTCCGCACAGTACCGCGATGCGGGGCCGTGAAAATGTCGTCGCCACACGGCGGCGGCTTAAAGTCACGTGGTCAATCATACTCAATCTCTTTCGCATACACTCCGCGGCCGTCACGGGTGATCTTCAGGTCGCACCGCCGCAGGCACTTGGCAAAGTCGTCCGACCGCAGGTAACACGCGCTGCCGGCGCGCTGATAAGCATGGTCGCAGGTGTGCTTCAAAGAGTAAATCGAGATCGGCCTCCTCGCAGGCCGGAGGTTCGCGGGAATCCATCGCTCGGCCCTTCGCACGTTCTGCCGACGGTCCCATTCAAGCTCTAAGACGGACGCGAAGAGGCGCATGGCCTCGCTGATGCTGAGTAAGTCGGTTGGCCGTGTCCGGTGTTCGATCTCGGCGGTGCGTCGGGCGGCCCGCAGCACCAGATTGGCCTCCTTTGTGGTGAGTCCTTCTGCATGGAGCATCGCCAGGGCGGCAGCCCTGGTCGCCGGCTGGCCGTCGATGGTAAATGTCCGGTCGGTCAAGTCATAGTCGATCATTGTCGGCTCCTTTCGTCGGTCAGCAGCTTGGGTTCGTTGTCGGTGTCCTGGATCGTGGCCGTGAGGTGATTGCAGATCGCCTCCACCGCGATTTCCCAGCCGTCGAAGCGGCCCGCGATCTCTTCGCTTATGATGCCGACCAGTTGCGTTCCCAATTCGAGCACGGCGGCCTTTTCGAGCAACTCGCCCAACCGCAGTTGGCTCGCGGTGTGGGCGTTGCCGAGCTTGGCGATTGTTTGAAGCAGCCCCGCCGCCAGCGTGTTGTGGCCGGCGTTGATTGCCTCCTCGGCCATCAGGCGGGCCGCCGCCAGTTCGGCTGCAAGCGCCGCCGGCTGATCGGTCTGGGCGAACTCGTCCATGCGTTTTTGACGCTCGGCGTCGGCGAGTTTGTATTTGGTTGTGTGAGTCATTGACAAATCTCCTGTCGTTGTTCATGGCGTCTTTGTCGCAACTCGGCCATTGCCCTGTCGCTGAGGCAGCATCGGAACCGCCAGCGTCCCACCGCCTCGATCCCGGCCGTCAGCAGTGCGCCGCGCATGTGCTGGTCACGAATCCGTCGGCCCGTGACGAGCGCACACGGATACCGCAACTGGGCCAAGGTGCGCGTCCGGCGGATCGGGACAAGACTGGCTTTGATCCATCCCAGCACGGCTGCCTGATCGTCCGCCGGCAACGCCCCAAACGGAGCGAACTCTGGCTCGCTGAGCGGGTGGTCGATAGGCTCGGCCAGCAGGTACCGGCGGAAGTCGTAGGTCCGCTTTGCCGTGGTGTCGGCCGCCAGATAGAAGGCCGAGCCGCGCTGGTTTCTGCGATGGATGGCGAAGCCTGCTTGTTCCATCGCGGCCTCGAAATCGGCCGTGGCGATCTCTCGCTCCAGATCGCGGGACGCCTGCCGCGCCAGCACGTAGGAGGCAAAGCGATGCGGCGCACGACCGGGACGGAACGCCCACGTGATCCACTCAGACAGTTCCATACGCAAACACCTCCTTATCATTGACTTTCTTCAGGCGCGATGCCTTAATGGTAACGCCGAAGTAGTAATACTGCCGGTCATTGCCTTCCCGCCGCCGCTTGCGTTCCACCTGCGGAACGGCGGCACGCAAAGCGCGCCCGAAATCCGTAACGCCTAGCGCTTCGCAGCCCTGGTCGTGGCACCAGATCGAATAGTCCCGGTGGGCGTCGTCCACGGCAGTGGCCTTGGTCGGGTCTTTGTCCAGGCACTCGTACACGTAGGTCTGGACGGGCGCACCCTCGCTTTCCAGTTCTTCCCGCAACTCGACACTGGCCTTGGGCGTCGAGAAGGTGCCCTTCTGGCCGAGCCGTCGCAGTCCAACCAGCGCCCAGTTCAGGATGCCGGGCAGTTCCTTGTCCAACTTGCCGGACAACTCGGGGTCGCGGGTCCGACCCGGCTCGTGCAACTTGTGGCCTTCGGGGAAGAAGTGATGGACGAATTTCAGGCACACGATGCGGTTGAACAGTGCCGCCGAATCGTTTTCGATCCGCAAAATGTCGTTCGTGACCATGAGTATCTTCGCCGGCAGCACCTCGCAGACGGCGTGCTTGTTCTTGCCGTCGATGTCGATGGGGTCGCCGCCGGAAATGGTCTTGGCCGCCTCGACAAAGGCATCCGGCAGGGGCTTTCGGCCGTTGATGTCCGGCACGATCAAGAGCAACTTCGACCGCGCATTCCAGAGGGCAAACTGACCACTA
>JAJYGU010000496.1 GCA_021784975.1 Planctomycetota bacterium | reverse complement strand
ACAGCCATGGTCCAAACGTCGGTCACGATCCCCGACGGCCAGACCATCATCCTCGGCAGCATGCCCCGCCAGGCCAAATCAGACCGGGAAATGCTGATTATCGTTACGCCGCACATCATTCGACCGAGTGAGGCCGTGCGACCGCGGTAGAACAACGCCACCGCTCATTTCGCCGCTGCACGTCGTGGCAACGGCGAGCCCAGCCGATGGTACTTCGCCCGGCGGTGGGCGAAGCGGTCCGGGGTTTCGGCCAGCACGGCCGCTTCGTAGGCCGCGAAATTGCCCTCGAACCACTGTGTGCGGCCGTCGCCTTCCATCACCAACAGGTGCGTGCAAATCCGGTCCAAAAAGAACCGGTCGTGGCTGATTACCAGGGCGCAGCCGGAAAAGTCGAGCAGGGCCTGTTCCAGCACCCGCATGGTGGCCACGTCCAGGTCGTTGGTCGGTTCGTCCAAGAGCAGCAGATTGCCGCCGCGGCGGAGCATTTTGGCCAGGTGGATGCGGTTCCGCTCACCGCCCGAACAGTCGCCCACCTTCTTTTGCTGCTGCGGGCCGCGGAAGTTAAAACGGGCCACGTAGGCGCGGGCATTGACCGCGACATTGCCCAGCTCGATCCGATCGATGCCGCCGGTGATCTCGGCAAACACGGTCTTCGCGTCGTCCAGGGCATCGCGATGCTGATCGACGTAGGATAGGACCACGGTAGGGCCGAGCTCGATCGTCCCGGCGTCGGGCTGCTCCTGGCCCACGATCATCCGCATGAGAGTGGTCTTGCCCGTGCCGTTGGGGCCGATCACGCCTACGATCGCTCCGCGGGGCAGGCTGAACGTGCAATCGTCGAGGAGCGTGAGCCGCTGGCCGTCGGAACCAAATCCCTTACACACCCGGTTGAGTTGCAGTACCTTCTCGCCCAGCCGCGGCCCCGGCGCGATCTGGATGATCGTTTCGCCGGCCGGGTCGATCTGCTGGCTGGCCAATTGCTCGTAGGCCTTGACACGGGCCTCGTTCTTCTGCAGTCGGCCATGGTGTGACTTCTCGATCCACTCCAATTCGCGCTGCAGGGTTTTTTGGCGTTGCGTCTCTCTTTTTTCGATGATCCGCAGCAGCTCGGACTTTTGACGCAGCCAGGACGAGTAATTGCCTTCAAAGGGCAGGCCGCGGCCGCCCTCCAGCTCCAGAATCCATTTGGTGATGTTGTCCAGGAAGTAGCGGTCGTGGGTCACGATGATCGCCGTGCCCGGATAGTCGCGCAGCGTCTGTTCCAGCCACTGGATCGTTTCGGCGTCGAGGTGGTTGGTCGGCTCGTCCAGTAGCAGCAGGTCGGGCTTCTCCAGCAGGGCCATACCCAGGGCCACTCGCCGCCGCTCGCCGCCGGAGAGCTGCCCGACGGGCATATCGTCGGGCGGCAGCACCAGGGCGTCACAGGCAATGTCCATCATCCGGTCCAGCTCCCAGCCGCCGCAGGCGTCGATCTGCTCCTGGAGCCGGCTCATCTCGTCCATGAGCTTATCCATGTCGTCGTCGGGCTTTAAGTCGGCCATCCGGGCGGTGACCGTGTTGAAGCGATCCACCAGGTCCTGGATCGGCTTCATGGCCGTTTGAAGGTTTTCGCGGACCGTCTTGTCGAGGTCTAACTGCGGCTCCTGGGCCACGTAGCGAACCCGCATCCCCTTGGCCAGGCTGGCCGTGCCGTCAAAATCCTTGTCCAGGCCAGCCATGATCCTTAGCAGGGTCGATTTGCCGGCCCCGTTTTCGCCGACCACGCCGATCTTGGCCCCGTAGAAGAACGACAGACTGATGTCGCGCAACACGACTTTTTCGCCAAAGCGCTTGCCGACGTTCCGCATTTCAAAGACGAATTGTGGGGGCATGGGCGGTGATCGTTCCTTTAGTCCCACAAGTCCTTGGTCTGTCGCCGCACGGCCCGGCTGGTCGTGTGAGCGTCTATGCTCGCCGAATCGCTATCGTCGCCTTCCGCCTCTTCGCCGTCCGGGCCGGTCACCCGCTGGGCAAAACAAGTGAGCACATGGTTGGGGAGGAATCGGGTGAGCTGGGCGTAGCTGTGCTGGTCGCCGTATCGCGAGTGGTAGTAACGCAGCGGATAGCACACGTAAAGATGATTTTTGGCGCGGGTCAGGGCCACGTAGAACAGCCGCAATTCCTCTTCGATCTCCAGCGGATTCCGGGTGGCCATGTCGGAGGGGATGTTGCCGTCGGCGGCGTGGATCACGTAGACCACGTCCCACTCCAGCCCTTTGGCCGAATGGATGGTGCTGAGGACCAGATAATCGTCGTCGAGCAGCGGCGGGCCGGCCAGGTCTTGCGTCGAGCTCGGCGGGTCGAGCGTCAACTCCAAAAGCATCTGCCGCCGTCCGGGGTAGCGCGAGGCAATCAACTCGATCTGCTCCAGGTCGCGGAGCCGCGGCTCGATGCGGTCGTACTTGGTTTCCATCAGCGGCCCGTAAAACTTCCGCACGCGGTTCACCTGGGCGGGCAGGTCGTCCGGGGTTCGTACCAACCCTTGCAGCAATCCAACAAACTTCGGCCACACGGTGGCGGCGCCGGCGGGCGGCTTCCAGGCCGACCAGGTGGAAAAATCCCCGCCCGCCTGCTGCAACATCAGCATCAGTTGTTGCGATTTGCCCGGCCCGATCCCCGGCAACAGCGGCAGCAGCCGCATGCCGGCCACCACGTCGCGCGGGTTTTCCGCCAGCCGCAAGAAAGCCAGCAGGTCCTTCACGTGGGCCGTCTCCACGAACTTCAGCCCGCCAAACTTGTGGAAAGGGATGCTGGCGCGGGCAAGCTCCGCCTCCAGCAGGATGCTGTGGTGCGAGGCGCGGAAGAGCACCGCCTGGCGACGCAGCTCGACACCCGTCTCGCGGTGTTCGAGAATGCGATGAATGATGAACTCGGCCTGGTCGGCGTCGTCTTCGCAGTGGACCAAAAGCGGCCTTTCCCCTTCGGCCCTCTGCGACCAGAGATTCTTGGTGAATCGTTCCTTGGCTTGAGCAATCACCTGGTTTGCCGCTTGCAGGATGGGCTGCGTGCTCCGGTAGTTCTGCTCCAAAGCGACCAGCGAGGCATTCGGATAATACTTGGGAAAATCGAGGATGTTGCGGACGGTGGCCGCACGGAAGGCGTAAATAGATTGCGCGTCGTCGCCCACCACCGTCAGCCCCTTCCCTTCCGGGCAGAGCTTGTAGAGGATGTCGGCCTGCAGGGCGTTGGTGTCCTGGTACTCATCGACCAGCACGCAGTCGAACAGCTTGCAAACCGTCTGCCCGGCCTGCGAGTCGGCCAGCAGGGCGTCCCAGTAGAGCAGCAGGTCGTCGTAGTCGAGCACGCTGGCCGCCTCTTTGCGATCCACATAGGCATCAAACAACCGGCCCAGTTCCTCCTTCCAGCCGTTGCACCAAGGATAGCTGTCGGCCAGCACCTGCTCCAGCTTTTGCCGGGCATTGACGCAACGGCTGTAGATCGACATGCAGGTTCCCTTCTTGGGAAAACGCTTGTCGGTCTTGGCCAGGTTTAGCTCCGTGCGGACGACGTTCAACAAGTCCTCCGAATCGGCGCGATCGTGGACGGTGAACTCGGGCGGCAACCCGATTGCCTTTCCGTAGCGGCGCAGCAGCCGGGTGGCGATGGCGTGGTAGGTCCCGCCCCAGACGCGAGTGGTGCCGGGGTGGCGTAACTGCCTGAGCAGGCCGTCGGCGCGGTGGAGCATTTCGGCGGCCGCCCGGCGGGTAAAGGTCAGCAGCAAGATCCGGCCAGGCTCGATGCCCTGGGCGATCAGCCAGGCCACCCGATGCACCAGGGTGGCGGTCTTACCGGTGCCCGCTCCGGCCACGATCAACAGCGGCTCGTTGCCAAAGGTGGCCGCCTGGCGCTGCTGCGGATTCAAGCCGGCCAACACGTCGTCGATCGACGCGGCCGCGTTCATCGAAACTCCCATCCGGAGCATTATGCCCGGTCCTCGGAATCGCGGCAAGGCGTGCGGGCCGAAAGATCAGCCAAACCTGGGCCGTGCTCATCAAACGCGTTTACGAGATCGCCCCCCTGACTTCGCCACTCTCCCCCAGCTACACTCACCAGCGGAGAGCAATCCAATTTCCTATCAGCCACTCATCTTCCTATCAGCTACTCATCACGCTCCGCGTGATGTCCCGACCTGTCGCGGAGCGAGAGGAGCGCAGGGGATGCGGCACTTATTTTGGACCAAAGCCTAAGCGGGTTTGCGTGGGCCTCGCAGAGTGTACGCATGTACCGTCACCATGCAACCTCCACCGGACGCCGAGCCACCAGCCGGACTACTTGCCGTGAACGGCATCTCGCTCGGGTCGCCGCTCCTGAACCCATCCGTGGAGGGCGGTTCGAATCAACTTCCACAAGATATCAAACCCCTCGCCGTTAAAGTGCATGTAATCGGCACAAAAACGGGCGTCCACATTTCCCGCCGAATCCACCACGTATGGGGAAATGTCGACCGTCCGCACGTTCGCCCAAGTAGCGCAGAGTGCTGCCAGTCTCTTGCGGACGGATTGTAGCCGGCGATTGTCCAGCCCCTGGCGAAATTCGGCTGGGAATGCGTGCTCGTTGAGCGCTTCAGGCAGCAAAACGAGGATCTTCTTCTCCTTGAGCATCTCCAATATTTCTCGATAACCCTTGACCAGTCTATCGCCCGACGGATCCGAAATCATGTCCACGAAACCGATATGCAGAATGACGATGTCGGCGTCCCGGCGTAGTCTTTCCAGGTAGCGCATCGCAATCTTGGCCGAGAGCGCTAACCGGAAATAATGCTTCGGATTCTGCGTAACCAACTCGCAGTCGCAAAACTGTTGTAGTTGAGAATCGCCGAAGAACAGGATCGGCTGGTCGGTGAAGGAAAGGTTTCGGTATTCGACGAACGTCTGGCGGCCAAAGGGAAGGCGTGCGACTCCCGATTCGTAATCGCCCGGCGTATTCGGGGCGGCTCGATCGCCTGGCTGATCGGCGCCGTGTTGATCGAGCATCAGCATCCGCAGATGATCCCAATGGAATTTCCAAGGGATGCCCAGTCTGCGCGACGCGCGGAACTGCATCGCACCCGCCAAGCCGATCGCTGTCAGCACGACGCACGACAATGTGGCGATGCTGGGTAAGGTTCTCTTCTGCTTCATGTCATTTTCAGGCCCGCTCGCGATCACTTGTGCCGAACCGGCCGCGCGGGCATCTCACCCGCCACAAGCCATGCGGCCCAGACACCCCCTCTCCTTGGGAAACCTTCGTCAACCGGCGTTGAGGCAGCGTCTCAGCGCCCCGGACGCAGCAGGTCGGTACGCACCAGCACCGAAGTCCGCCCGACCCGCGCCGGCTGGTAGTAGGATTGGATCACCTTCCGCAGGCGACCGAATTCGTCTTGATCGATCAAGCCGTCGTGCATGGCCCGGTCCCAAATCTCCGGGGTGACCAGGAAGCTTGGCGGATGGCTGACAATCGCGGCCACTGCCCGTGGAAACATTTCGCGATAGTGCTGGACTGCGGCCTTGGGGATCCACGTCGAGGTGGCGATCGCGTAGTCGCAAACCAGGTATGCCTCGGCGGCGTCACGGCAATAAATGGGATGGTAGGGCGTCAGGGCGACGCAGGTCAGGTCCCGCGACGTGCACAGAGCGATCAGACGCTCCAAGTCGGCCATGGGGATCGCCCCGCCCATCGTGCGGGCCGTTCCGACGCCTTCCACGGCAGGGCCGGCCGTGATGTACGCCAGGGCCACGGTCACCAAGGCGAGCTGCAACCTCCGCGGCCAGCCGCCCGGCTCGGCCAGCTTCGCCAAGAGTGCCGTCCCCAAGACGGCCCCCGGCATGACAAACACCTGCAAGTTGTAGGCCAGGTGATTCGGCTCCAGCATCGGCACCAGCAAGGCCAGCAACCCGGCCGCCACCATGGCATGGCCGGGCGCCCACGACCTGGGGACCGGCTCCGCGCACCGACTGCCGCCATGCGCAGCTTGGCCGGTTGCTCGCGGCCCGTCTGGCCCTCCTCGCACACGCCGGGCAGCGACCCCGGGTTGGTCGGCCGAAACATGTGCCTGTCCCGTTCGCTCCCACTCCATCTCCATTACCAGCCATCCCCCGGCAATCGCCAGAGCGGTAATGAGCTTGCCCGCGTTGATGGTCGGCGGCAAGTAGGACAGCCACAGGTTGAGCAACTGGCTATTGATCATGTTCTCCTGTCGGAAAGGCTCAAACAGGTGGTGCGCGAAAAGCCACCCCGCCACCGGAGCCACGCCGACGAGGAACCCCAAGGCATTGGCGGCCACCAGCCACACCGGGCGAAACGTCCCCAGCCGCCTGCACTCCACTACAGAAAGGACGGGCACCAACAGACACAAGGGGGCTATCTTCGAGGAGAACGAGGCCGCTACCCCAAACGCCAGCCCGCACAAGAACGAATACCGCCACGGGCCGCGCCCCAGCCGCGCCGCCGCCAGAATCCCCAACGCCGCCGCCAGCGTCATAAACGGATCGGGACGAAAGTTGTAACAATCGAAGGCGGCGAATACCGACAGGC
>JAJYGU010000295.1 GCA_021784975.1 Planctomycetota bacterium | reverse complement strand
GAAACATCGTAGTTGTCTGGAATCCTTCTTACTTTACGGGTGAGCTTCGCCATCTTCTCAAGGAGGATCGTTTCGTCATATCCGATAGTGCGCGTTTTTGGCTCAAAGCCGGCGTCTCGCTGCGCCTGACTCCAGCGCCGCCAGTATTCCTTCCAGACGGTGCGCGTGAATTCCTCGATTCGTGTCTTGGACTTGAATGTGCGTTCCCCTGGCACGTCTCCGCCGTCTTCTTGGGCGATTCGCTTGATTTCTTGGAGAATCTGCGTTCTTGTTACCATGCCGATGGCTCCAAATAACGGCCCGATCTAATCAGTGATCGGCAATTTGCGGACGATATGCTTGGCTCTTTCATTCGACTATGAGTCGGACGCCGTATGCCCGTTCACGGGCATTGTCCGCCGCAGGCGGTCTTAGGCCCGTGCTTTAGCACGGGTTCGCCGTCACCTGCTCCTAAGTATTTTTGGGTCCGCGTGTGTCACGCCCGTTCACGGGCGTCCTGTTTGGTGTCGGGCACGCCAAACCGTTCCAAACGATCGAATGTCTTCCCCTCAGCATGGTGCTGGCGCTGATTGCGGACGTACTCCTTCACCCAGCTCAGATCACCGGTTCCGAAACTCACTACACCGTAGCCGGTTTGCCATTGCAGCGCCTTATCGCGGCGCCCGAATTGCTGATTTACTTCGTGGGCCGACGCTCCTTTTAGTTGACCGATCAACTCGCTTAGCAGGATCGTTGGGGGAATTGTAAGAACCAGGTGAATGTGTGTTTCAGTTCCGCCGATCTCATGAACAAACACGCCCTTCTCATGGACCAATCGTTGCTTGAGATACCGATATACCAAGGGTTCAACGGTTGGCGTCAACAACGGCAGGCTGTCCTTCGTGTGCCAGGTGACGTGCAAATTGATTTCGCTGTAATAATTGTGTGGCATCGAATGGTCCTCAACCCACACGGGAGGCCCGTGAACGGGCCTGACAGGTCAATCGGTTTCTCGTCTCCCCGTACCCGGCGTAAGACGCCGGGCCTAATACCGCCTGCGGCGGACAAGAGTCGTGAACGACCCTCACAACCCTTGATTTGGCGCCAAATCCCTAATCGCCAATCCCTAACGCCTGATTTGGCGCCCAATCCCCAATCCCTAATCGCCAATCCGTAATCCGTAATCCCTAATCTCTCTGTTCCCTAAGCCGTAATCCCCAATCCCTCTCTTCCCCAATCTCTAATCTCTTTCAAAACTGTCGCAAAAACCTCACGTCGTTCTTATACAACTCACGTATATCAGTGATCCCGTGGCGGCGGGCGCAGATCCGCTCGATGCCCAGGCCGAAGGCGAAGCCGGTGACCTCCTCCGGGTCGTAGCCGACGGCGCGGAGGACGTTCGGGTCGACCATGCCCGCCCCGCCCATCTCGATCCAGCTGCCCTGCCAACTCATGTCGACCTCCACGCTCGGCTCGGTGAAAGGGAAGAAGGAGGGGCGGAAGCGGATGTGGACGTCGTCGGCAAAGGCGCTGCGGGCAAACAGCCGCAGGGTGCTCTTCAGGTCGGCCATGGTCACGCCGCGGTCCACCAGCAGGCCTTCGATCTGGTGGAACATCGGGTAGTGGGTGGCGTCGGCCGTGTCGGGCCGATACACCCGGCCACAAGAAATAATCCGCACTGGCGGCGGCTGCTTTTCCATCACCCGGATCTGCACGGTGCTGGTTTGGCTGCGGAGAAGGAGCGTGGGGCGTGGGGCGTGGGGCGTGGACCGTGGACTCTCCTCCTCTCCGCATCCCCCGCGCCCCAAATAAAAATTCTCCAGCGGGTCGCGGGCGGGGTGCTCGGGCGGGATGTTCAGGGCCTCGAAGTTGTGCCACGGGTCTTCGACTTCCGGACCCTCGGCCACGCTGAACCCCAGCCGGCCCATGATCTCCTTCAACTCCTCGATGGTCTGCGTGATCGGGTGCAGGCGGCCCAGGCGGGGACGGATACCGGGGACGGTGGGATCGAAGGTCGGGAGAGGCCGGGGAGCCTCTGACATGGTCACACCGCCGAACGGCGATTGTCTCGCTGGCGGCTGCTCAAAGGGCACCTGATCCGGCAAATAGTTCCCGGTCGCCGGATCGAATGGTGGCGACGCGCGCACGCCAGATTTCGCCACCCGTTCCTTCGCCGCCTCGAACGCCGCTTGGATCTGCTGCTTGACCTCATTAAATCGCTTGCCGGCGGCGGGTTTGTCGGCTTTGTCGACCTGGCCGAGGCCTTTTTGCACGGTCTTGAGCTTGCCGCTGGCCGCGCCGATGAAGTGGATGCGGGCCTCTTCCAGGACCTTATCATCGCCGGCCGCGGCAAACGCAGCCGTGGCCTCGGCCAGCAACCCATCCAACTCCACCAGAAAATCACCGAGAGCCATGGCTGGAACCTCGTGAAAACACCCCGGGAGAGCTCACGAAGACAAATGGGAAACCACAGATAGACACAGATTAACGCAGATTATGCGAGAATCGCCATGCGTCCACAAGCGGCATTTCGATCTCTGCGTCAATCTGTGTTAGTCTGTGGATTCCGATCTCCGGCAGTCTCTGCGTTCGTGCTCGATCAAACGCCGCCGCCGGTCAATTGCCGGCCATCGCCTTCTTGACCGCTTCGACGACCGTGGCGAAGGCCTCGGGATCGGCTACTGCCATATCGGCCAGGATGCGGCGGTCGAGTGCGATCTGAGCCTTTTTGAGTCCGGCGACGAACTCGCTGTAGCGGATGCCATGCCCGCGCACGGCGGCGTTGATGCGGATGATCCACAGCTTGCGGAAATCGCGTTTGCGGTTGCGGCGGTCGCGGTAGGCGTAGACGCCGGAGCGGAGCAGGGCCTCCTTGGCGGTTCGCAGCAGCCGGCGGCGGCCGCCCACGAATCCTTTGACTTTCTTGAAAAGGCGATTCTTCGCCCGCGTGCGTGCGGGACCTTTGGTCGTTCTCATGACGAACTCTCAGGTTGGTGCGAGCGCCAGGCCCTTCCGCCACATGGGAAGCGTTCTTCTGCCCGTCTCGCTTGTAAAATGTAGTTCAGTAGCTATAGCGGCCCAGGGCATCGCGAATGCGTTGGGCCTCGACCTTGTCGCCGACGCCGGTGCCGCGGAGGTTGCGTTTCCGCTTCTGGCTCATCCGCGCGGCCAAGTGGCTGGTGCCGGAGTGCCGGTGCTTCACTTTTCCGGTGGCGGTTAAACGGAACCGTTTCTTGGTTCCCTTATGAGTCTTCATCTTGGGCATGGCTGGAATACCGCTTTGCGCTTGTCGATTGCAAGTAAACCAATAATTGTAAGCAATGCGCCGATGCACGTCAATCCAACGGCACCAGCTTGGGAACGGACACCCGCCGCCCGACCACCCGGCCGTAGCGGGCCGACAGCTCGCGAAAATTGGGCCGCAGAAAATCGTGGACCGCGGCCGGCGGGTCGAAGGAGAGCCAACGCTCGACCAGGGCCTCGATATAGGCGTCGTACCGCTTCTGCGAGGTCCCGTGGGCGAAACAGCGATCGCCCAGGCGGCGGACATCGCCGTCGAACTTCGGGCCGATGTGCCAGAGCTCGTGGAGGATGGTGGTCAGTTTTTCGCGAAAGGGCAGGTCGAGGAACCGCGGCAGGTAAAAGTTGAGGATATAGAGCATCTCGCGTCCCTGGGCGTCGTAGAGACGCTGAATCCCCCAGCGGCGGCCGCGGCGAACGATGTGCATCCCGCCGCCGGCAAACCTGAGAGGCGTGACCGCCGCGTAGATGCCCTGGCTGCCTGCCTTGCGGGTTTGCGAGAAACCCACCGCTACCCGCGACATATCGATATGGCGGAGCTGCTCGAGCCGGGCGATCATGTCGCCGCACACCCGCCGCACGTGCCAGGTGAAATCGAAGCCCGGCGGCGGAGCAGCACGGTGAGGGCGTCCTTGCGGGCGGGCAAGATCCATTGGGCCCTCTTCTCATCGCGAAGACGCGAAGGTGCGAAATCGCGAAAACAGATGCCTGGCGGCGACCTGCCGCGTCTCGCGTTTTCGTCCTTTCGCCCCTTCGCGATCAGAGAGGGGTCCGGCGAGCACGGCGGCCGAGCCGGCATCACGACGGCTCAGTTGCCTCGGCGGCCGGCTCTTCCGCCGGCGGAGCGGCCGGGGCCGGCGGCTCTTTCTTTTCGGTTACTTCGGACTCAAAAGTGGGCCGGGCGGTCTTCTTGCCCCCGCGATCGTTCTTGCCCACCAGCTCCAGAATGGCTCGGGTGCCGGCGTCGCCCAGCCGCGGCTTGGCCAGCCGCAGCACGCGGGTGTAGCCGCCGTCGCGATCGGCGAACCGCGGGGCGATCTCCTCGAACAGGATGCGGACCGCCTGCTTGCTGCCCAGCAGACGCAAGGCGCGGCGGCGGGCAGAGACCACCGGGGCGATCGCCCGGTTCCACTCTTGCCAGCGCGGGCTGTCGCGCCACGCCCGCCACTTTTCGCTGTTGCGATCGGCGCTGGGTTCCAGATCGTCGGCCTTCTCCTGATGCGGCAGGGCGGTGCGGGCGATGGTGATGCAGCGCTCGACCAGCGGCCGAACCTCCTTGGCTTTCTGGATGGTGGTGATGATCCGTCCCTTGACCTTGGGCTGGTTGTCGTCATCGCTGGCGTCGCGCTCGGTGAGGAGCAGGGCGGTGGCCAGGGCCCTCAGCAGGGCCCGTTGATGGCTGGGATGACGGCCGAGCTTGCGGCCTCGTCGTCTATGTCGCATGGTCGTGCCGTTCTGCGTAGGTCTTAGGTTTTGGGCCTTGAGTCTTGGCCTTTATATCGGGCTGGCGGGCATGGTGGGCAGGCGCATGCCCAGCCGCAAGCCGAGATCGGCCAGTTTTTCGCGGACCTCAGCCAGGGTGGTTTCGCCAAAGTTGCGAACGTCGAGCAACTGTTCCTCGGTGCGGGTCACCAGGTCCCGCACGGTGGTGATGTTCTCGGTTTCCAAGCAGTTGGTGGCCCGGACCGACAAGTCCAACTGGGCCAGGCTCATGGCCAGCTTGGCCTCGATCGACTGCTCGACCATCGGGTTACCGATGGCCCGGGCCTCGCTGTGAACCATCGGCCCCAGCTCGCTGTACTGCACAAAGGGGTTGAGGTGCTTGCGGAGGATCTTGGCCGCTTCCACCAAGGCCATCTCCGGCGACACCGAGCCGTTGGTCCAGATCTCCATGGTCAGCTTGTCGTAGTTGGTCTTTTGCACCACGCGGGTCTCTTCCACCTCGTAGCGGACGCGGGTCACCGGGCTGAAGGCGGCGTCGATGGGGATAATGCCGATCTCCTGCACCTGCGGGGTGTGGTCGGCGGCCGGCACGTAGCCGCGGCCGTTCTCGACCACCATCTCCAGCAGGAAGGTCACGTCCTCGGTCAGGTTGGCGATCAGGTGGTCCTGGTTGATCACCTCGACCTGATCGTCGGTGCGGACGTCGGCCCCGGTAATCGGGCCCTTGCTGTTTTTCTCGATCCGCACCACCCGCGTCTGCTCGCTGAAGTTCTTGACCACCAGCGACTTGACGTTCAGCACGATGTCGGTCACGTCCTCCACCACCCCGGGCAAGGTGCTGAACTCGTGCTGGGCGCCGTGCAACTTGATCTGGGTGACCGCGCTGCCCTCCAAGCTGGAAAGCAGGATGCGGCGGAGGCTGTTGCCAACCGTCACCCCGAAGCCGCGCTCGAAAGGCTCGGCCACAAACTTGCCATAGGTGCCGGTCAGGCTGGAACGATCCACGGAAATCAGGCTGGGCAACTCAAGGCCGCGCCATCGAATACGCATAGCTAGGCTCCGATCCAAGAACGAACTGGCGGCTAGGGACGGCTATTTGGAACAAAGCTCGACGATCATTTGCGTCTGGACGGGGATCGAGGCATCGGCCGCCTCGGGCAGGCGGAGGACGTGGCCCTCGGGGATGTCCCCCTCGACGCGGTGCAAGAAGTCGGGCACGTCGCGGTGGACTTCGGCCATGCAGGCCTTCACCAAGTCCAGACTCTTGGGGCGGTTCTTGACTCGGATCACATCGCCCGGCCGGGTGAGGAAGCTGGGGACATCCACCCGCCGGCCGTTGACGGTGACGTGGCCGTGATTGACGATCGCCCGGGCCTGCGACAACGATTGGCCGAATCCCAGGCGGTAGACCACGTTGTCCAGGCGGCGTTCGAGCAAACTCATCAGGGCCTCGCCGGTATTGCCCTTGCCCCGCTCGGCCATGGCGAACAGCTTGCGAAACTGCCGCTCGAGGATGCCGTAATGGTGCTTCACCTTCTGCTTTTCCCGCAGGTGGGCGCCATAATCGGTGGATTTGCCGCGGCGAAAGCTGCTCATTCCCGGCGGCGACTCGCGGCGCTCGAAGGCGCATTTGGGCGTATCGCAGCGGCTTCCCTTGAGAAACAGCTTCATCCCTTCACGACGACAGAAACGGCACACAGGCGAATGTTGACGGGCCATGCTCGATCTTCCACTGCGAACTGAACGGATTCCTTGCCGGCGGCGCTTACACGCGGCGGCGCTTCTTGGGACGGCAACCGTTGTGCGGCAGCGGGGTGACGTCCTCAATCGACTTGATCTTCAGGCCGGCGGCTTGAAGGGCGGTAATGGCGCTTTCCCGGCCGCTGCCCGGCCCCTTGACCTTGACGTCGACCTCCTTAAGGCCGAACTTCATGGCCTTCTCGGCCACCTGCTGGGCCGACATCTGCCCGGCAAACGGCGTGCTCTTGCGGCTGCCCTTGAAGCCGCTGGTGCCGGCGCTGGCCCAACACAAGGTTTCACCTTTGGTGTCGGTGATGGTAATCATGGTGTTGTTGAAGGTCGCCTTGATGTGGGCGATCCCCACCGTGACGTTGCGGCGGGCTTTGCGGCGGGTGCTGGAACTGCTGCTGGAGCTTGTCTTGGCCACGGCGATGAAACCTGATTCGATTACTGATGGGGAGACGGGAGACTTCCTCGTCCAAAAAAACTGCTCCGACTCGGTCGGTTCTGCTACCGCAGATCCTTGACGCCCTTCTTACCGGCCACGGTCTTCTTGGGTCCTTTACGGGTGCGGGCGTTGGTCCGGGTCCGCTGCCCACGCACCGGCAGCCCGCGGCGATGCCGCACCCCGCGGTAACAGCCAATATCCTTCAGCCGGGCGATGTTCTGACTCCGCTGGCGGCGCAACTGACCTTCGACCACATAATCCTTGTCGAGCAGGGCAGCCAAACGGGCCAATTCGTCTTCGCGCAGGTCTCGGGCCCGGACCTGGGGATCGATGCCCGCCTTGTGGCACAAGTCGCGGGCGATCTTGGACCCCACGCCGTACAGATAAGTCAGGGAAATCACCGTCGGGCGATCATTGGGGATATCGACACCCAACACACGCGGCATACCAAGGCACTCCTGCTAAGAGTTCGGCAAACAATAATCAATAGTGGGCGCGTATCTTGTATTCCTCACGCTTCGCATGAGGAACGTCAGGCATTCGTCACGCGGAGCGCGACGAGTACGGATTATCCCTGCCGCTGCTTGTGGCGCGGGTTGCTGCACACCACGTACACCACCCCGCGGCGGCGAACGATCTTGCAACTCTCACAAATTCTCTTCACGCTGGCTCGGACTTTCATGGCTTCACCGGATGGCCTCGCCCCCGCGATGGACCGAAGCGCATTAGTATAAACGCTTTGGCGGCCATCACACAAGGGCCCCTGACGGTAGTTTTCGCGAAAAAAAACGGTCTTAGGTCTTGGGTCTTAGGTCTTGCAGTTGTGTCTAAGACCCAAATCCTAAGACCTAAGACCCACCCACAGTTTACCACGTTTCTCCATTTGGCCCAGCCGTTAAAACCGAGGGTCCGGACTCGGTCATTGCCACCGTGTGCTCGAAATGGGCGCTGGCTCGGCCGTCGGCGGTGGCCTGGGTCCAGCGGTCGGGCTGGGTCCGCACCCGTTTTGTGCCCATATTGACCATCGGCTCGACGGCGATCACCAGCCCAGGCACCAGGGCGAAGTCGCCGCTGCGGCGCAACTGGCTGCTGACAAAGTTCGGCACCTGGGGGTCCTCGTGCATCTCTCGCCCGATACCATGGCCCACAAAGGCCTCCACCACCGAAAACCGGTTTTTCTTGACATAGGCTTCCATTTCGTAGGCAACCTGGCTCCAACGGGTGCATTTTGCCATCAGGCGGATGGCCAAGTCGAGGACGCTGCGGGTGACCTCCAACAGGCGGCGTACCTCGGGATGGATGCGGCCGACCGCATAGGTGGCCGCCGCATCCCCGCACCAGCCGTTCAGCTTACAGCCCGTGTCGATACTGATAATATCTCCTTCCACCAGCTTCCGCGGGCCGGGAATCCCGTGGACCACCTGATCGTTCACCGAGATGCAACTCGACGCGGGAAAGGGCACCGGTCCCGGCACGCCCTTAAACAACGGAACGGCGCCATGGGCGGCGAAAAACCGATCGATTTCGGCGTCGATCTCCGCGGTGCTGATCCCGGGCTGAATTAGGGAGGCCGCTTGCTCGAGCGCCTCCCATACCAGCAGTCCGGCCTTGCGCATTTCGGCGATTTCGCGCGGCGACCGCAGGATTTCCACGCCCAACCAACCTTGCTACTGATTCAATACCTGGCAGGCACGGCGGAAGATCTCGTCCACCGTGCCCAACCCGTCGATGCTCTTCAACAAGCTGCGCTGGCGATAATAGGCCAAGAGCGGTTCGGTCTGTTGACGATAGGCCACCAATCGTTGGCGGATGACTTGCGGACTATCGTCGGCCCGGCCCCGGCTGGCCAGACGGCGAAACAACTCGTCCTCCGGCACCTGGAGCTCCAATACGGCGTCCAGCGGCGTCCCTTTCTTGGCCAGCATAGCGTCCAGGGCCTCGGCCTGGGCGATGGTCCGCGGAAAACCGTCCAGCAGGTAGCCGTCTTGACAGTCGGGTTGCTCCAGCCGCTGGGCAATGATGTCCACGATCACCTCGTCCGGCACCAGGGCCCCCTTCGACATATACTGCTCGGCCTTCAGGCCGACCTCGGTCTTGGCGTCGCGGGCAGCCCGAAGCATGTCGCCGGTGGAAAGGTGGGCCATCCGGTAGGTCTGAACTAAGCGCTCTGCCTGGGTCCCCTTGCCCGCGCCCGGCGGGCCGATGAAGATGATTCGCATGGTGCTCTAATATCTCTCTAGCAAACCGCGGTAGTTGCGCATCACCAGGTGGCTGTCGATCTTTTGCACCAGGTCGAAGACCACGCTGACGGCAATCAAGAGGCTGGTGCCGCCGTAGAAGCTGGCCACCCCATACTTGACCCCCACCCAACTGGAGATGAGAGTCGGGAAAATGGCCACCACTGCCAAAAACCCCGCCCCGACGTAGGTGATCCGCACCATGACCCGTTCCAAGTAGTCGGCCGTCCGCCGGCCGGGCCGGTAGCCGGGGATAAAGGTACCGTAATCCTTCAAATTGTCGGCCATGTCCTTGGGATTAAAGGTGACCGCCGTCCAAAAGTAGCAAAAGAAGTAGATCAGCACGATATAGAGGATGTTGTAGGTCCAGGACTGGCCGCGACTGAAGGCATTGTGGATGGAGGTCCAGGTAGCCGGGTAGGCCCTGGCCAGGTAGCTGAACAGCACCTGGGGGAACAGCAGCAAACTGCTGGCAAAGATGATCGGCATCACGCCGGCCTGGTTGACCCGCAAGGGCAGGTACTGGCGGGTGCCGCCGTAGACCCGCCGGCCGCGGACATGTTTGGCGCTTTGGGTGGGGATGCGGCGCTGTCCTTGGGTAATGAAGACCACTCCCACGATCACGCCCACGAACAGGGCGGCCAGGATCATCAGGGTTTCCACGCCCACCTGTCCGCGAGCGGCCCCGATCTCGAAGCCGTTCTGCAGCAGCGGCTGGAGCAGATCGCTATAGCCGGCCCCCGGCATGCGGCTGAGGATGTTGGCCATAATCAACAGACTGATGCCGTTGCCGATGCCGTACTCGTCGATTTGCTCGCCCAGCCACATCAAGAATACCGTGCCGGCGGTCATGGTGGCCACGGCGGTGAACTGCCAGACGAAGGGAAACGCGCCGGAGGGGGTGAGGAATTGCTCGTAGATGAAGTGGTTGGGCACCAGGAAGCCCCGCACGTAGAACCAGCTTTGCCCGATGCACAGGAAGACGGTGGCGTAGCGGGTGTATTCGTTGATCTTCTTTTGGCCGCTTTCGCCCTCTTTCTGCAGTTTCTCCAGCGGCGGATAGACGCTGCCGAGGAGCTGGAAGATAATCGAGGCCGAGATGTAGGGCATGATGCCCAGCCCGAAAATGGTGGCCTGATTGAGCTGGCTGGCGCTGAACACCGCCACCTGCTGGAGCAGTTGGCCGAGGCCGGACTCTCCGGCCTGGCCGAAAAAGGCGGTCATCTTGTGGGAATCGACGAAGGGGAGGACGATCTGCCAGCCGACCCGGTAAATGGCCAGGAACAGCAGCGTCAAGAGGATCTTCTGACGCAGCTCAGGAATCGTAAAGATGACCCGGATCTTTTCCCACATCGTTCGATCCCTACTGCTTCATCTTGTTCTTGACCACCGGGGCCTTGCCGGGCAAGACAATCGCCTGGCCGCCGGCCTGTTCGATCTTCTCGCGGGCCGAGCGGCTGAAGCGATGGGCGGCCACTTTCAGACTCTTAGTGAGTTGGCCGTCGCCCAAAACCTTCAGTTGATCGTAGCGGCCGGCGACCAGCCCTTTGCCATGCAGCGCCTCGGGGTTGACTTCTTCCCCGCCGGCAAAGTGCTTTTCCAGGACCGCCAGGTTGACGACGGCCACCGTGTCGGCAAAGCGATTGTGGAAGCCGCGTTTGGGGATGCGGCGGACCAAAGGCATTTGCCCCCCCTCGAAGACCCGCAACGAGGAGTAGCCGGTGCGCGAGCCTTGGCCCTTGGCCCCGCGGGTGGCGGTCTTGCCGTGGCCGGAGCCGGGGCCGCGGCCGATCCGCCGCTTGGGCTTGTTCTTGTGGACGCCGCGATGCACGTCGTTGAGGTTCATGTCAGCGAGACTCCGCGAAGCCTTTCCACTTCGCCCTGGGCGCGGAGGGTGCCGAGGGCTTGGAGGGTGGCTTTCACCAGGTTGGTGGGGTTGGTCGAGCCGAAGCTCTTGGTGAGAATGTCGTGGATGCCGCAGGCCTCGCAGACCGCCCGCACCGCGCTGCCGGCGATCACCCCCGTGCCGGGACCGGCCGGCACCAGGACCACGCTGGCCGCCCCAAATTGACCTTTGACGGTGTGCGGGATGGTGGTCCCGGCCAGGTGGACCGGGGCCATGTTGCGGGTACCGTCCTTGACGGCCTTTTCCACCGCCGGCGGGACTTCGTTGGCCTTGCCATAGCCGTAACCCACTTTGCCCTGGCCATCGCCCACCACCACCAAGGCGGTGAAACTGAACCGCCGGCCGCCCTTGACCACCGCCGCGCAGCGGCGGATCTTGATGACCTTGTCGATCAGTTGTCCTTGAGATGTTTCGCTTGACATCGTTTCAGTGGCTATTGGTTAGTGGACATAGGGCTTCGAGCTATGAGCTTCGAGCTTAGAGCCGGCCGGCCGCCTCAAAGCTCAAAGCTCTCGTCTTTCAAAACACCAATCCCGCCTGGCGGGCGGCTTGGGCCAGGGCGGCCACCCGGCCGTGATACTTGTATTCGCGGCGATCGAAGACGACCTCTTTGACGCCCGCCTGGATCGCTCGCTCGGCGATGGTCTTGCCCACCAGGACCGCGGCCGCCTTGTTTCCGCCGGAGCGAGCTTGCTCTTTGAACTGTTTGTCGAGCGTGCTCACCGCGACCAACGTGCGGCCTTGGCGATCGTCGATCACCTGGGCATAGCAGTGTTTTCCGCTGCGAAACACGCACAGCCGCGGCCGGGTGGCGTCGCGCTTCAGGCGATTGCGGACGCGGACCCCGCGGCGCTTGCGTTGTCGAACAATGGCTCTTGCTTGTCTCACGGCTCTGAGTCTCCTGGTTGGGCAGCGCCTTGCTGCCCCGGGCTACTTCACCATGGCCTTGCCTTGCTTGCGGCGGACGTTTTCGCCGAAGTAGCGGATGCCTTTTCCCTTATAGGGCTCGGGCTTGCGCAGGGCGCGGACCGAGGCGGCAAAATGCCCGACCTTCTGCTTGTCGATCCCCCTGATGACCATATGCTGCTGGTCGGGTACGGTCACCGTAACGCCCTCGGGAATCGGCACTTGAAGCTCGTTGGCCAGCCCGACGCGGAGTTGCAGCACCTTGCCCTGCACGGCCGCCAGGTAGCCGACGCCTTGAATCTCCAGCCGCTTCTCGTAGCCTTGGGTGACGCCCACGATCATGTTCAGCAGCAAGGCGCGAGTCAGCCCGTGCAACGCGCGGCTCTGCCGCTCGTCGTCGCAGCGGGAGACCGTGAGGGTCTTGGCCTGCTGGTCGTAGGCCACGCTGACCTCGGGGCGATACTGCCACTCCAGCGTACCCAGCGGCCCCTCCACCCGGACGAGGCGGTCGCCGATCTCGATCTTCACTCCCGCCGGGACGGGCACCGGTTTCTTTCCAATCCGGGACATGGCTGAACTTATCAGTGCTAAGTTTTCAGTTATGCGTTTTCAGTCATCAGACCGTCTTCAGGTCGGCGACCCACTCTGCCCCCTGACCCCTGACTGATCCCTCCCTACCACACCTCGCAAAGCACCTCGCCGCCAAGCTTTCGCTGTCGGGCCTCGCGGTCGCTGATGACCCCGCGGCTGGTGCTGATGATGCAAATTCCCAGTCCGCCGAGAACGGGCTTGAGCTCTTTGGCGCCGCTGTAGACGCGGCGGCCGGGCTTGCTGATCCTCCGCAGGCGGCGAATCACCCGCTCCCCGTTCGGCCCGTACTTCAAGTGGACGCGAAGCTGGTGGGCCGGGGTTTGCTCGACTTCTTCCCAGTCCCAGATGTAGCCCTCCCGCTTGAGCACCTCGGCCAAGCCTCGCTTGACTTTCGACAACGGCATTTCGACGTGCGGCTTTTCGACCCGCACCGCGTTGCGGATCCGGGTCAACATGTCGGCGATCGGGTCGGTCATCATGTGTCTAGAATCCCTTTACCAACTTGCTTTGCGGACACCGGGAATCTGCCCGTCGTCCGCGAGCTTTCGGAAGCAAATCCGGCAGATGCCAAACTTCCGATACACCGCCCGCGGACGCCCACACAATCGACAGCGGCGCACCAGCCGGGTCGAAAACTTGGGCTTGCGAATCGCCATGGCGATCTTGGATTTACTGGCCATACCGTGTTCCTGGGTTCGTGTTTCCTGGGTGGTGGGTGGCCGCCTGCCGGCGGCGGATCGCGTTGCAGCCTTCTTACGCCGCCCGCATCGGCATGCCCAGCCGCCGCAGCAGCTCGCGGGCCTCGTCGTTGCTATCGGTGGTGGTGACAATGGTGATGTTCATGCCCTGAGGGACCGTGAAGCGGTCGGGGTTCAACTCGGGGAACACCAATTGTTCGGTCAGGCCGAGGTTGTAGTTCCCGCGGCCGTCGAAGGCGTCCGGGTCCAGCCCGCGGAAGTCGCGGACCCGCGGCAGGGCCACCGAAATCAGCCGGTCGAGGAACTCCCACATCCGCCAGCCGCGAAGGGTGACTTTGCAGCCGATGGGCATGCCTTCGCGGAGCTTGAAGTTGGCGATCGACTTGCGGCTGAGGGCGACCACCGGTTTCTGGCCGGCGATTTGCTTCAGGGCCTCGGTCGCCTCCTCGATATACTTCTTCTCGGAGATCGCCTTGCCCACCCCCATGTTGATGACGATCTTCGTCAGCCGCGGCAGCGACAGCCGGTTGCGGCGGCCGAGCTTTTCCGCCAGGGCAGGCAGGATCTCCTTCTGATAGCGCTCCAGCAGCCGCGGGGTGGGAACCACTTCCGCCACGGCGGGCGCTTTCTTGTCGGCTTTCTTGGCTTTGGCTGCGCTCATGGTCGTTGGGCTTAGGGCTTGGCGTAGCGGGCCTTGGGCGGGGCCACCTGGCCGTTGCTGGCGCCGCATTGCTTGCAATATCGTTCCTTGGACCCGTTGGGCAGGTAGCGGGTACCCATCCGGGCGGCCTTGCCGCAACGTTCGCAGATGAGTTGCACGTTGCTCGCCGCAATCGGCATCTCCTTCGACAGCCGGCCGCCTTGCGGGTTGCGCTGGCTGCGCTGGACATGCTTGTACACCCGGTTGACCCCCTCCACCACCACCTTGTGGTCCTTGAGGACCACCCGGAGCACCTTGCCGGTGGCCCCGCGGTCCTCGCCGGCAATCACCCGCACCGTATCGTTCGTTCGAATTCGCATTACACCACCTCGCTGGCGAGGCTCACAATCTTCATAAAGTTCCGGTCGCGGAGCTCGCGGGCCACCGCCCCGAAAATCCGCGTGCCGCGGGGATTCTGCTCGTTGTCGATGATCACCGCGGCGTTGCCGTCGAAACGCACGTAACTGCCGTCGGCCCGCCGGGTCGGCTGCTTGCAGCGGACGATCACCGCCTTGACCACCGCCCCTTTCTTGAAGTCGCTGCCGGCGATCACGCTCTTCACGCTACAGACCACGATGTCGCCGATCCGGGCAAACCGCCTCCGCGACCCTCCCAACACCTTAATGCACATCAGTTCCCGGGCCCCGGTGTTGTCGGCCACGGCGAGTCGGGTTTGCATCTGGATCATAGTGACTATCCAACCATCAACGGCTCATCGCAATCTTGTGGCACGGGCTTCCAGCCCGTGAACTTCCCCGGCCAAAATGGCCGGCTACATCTCCGCGGAATCCTCCTGGCGGTCGGCTTTCTGGCTGCCTTCGCGGCGGGCGGCGGCCCGCATGGCGGCCACGTCGACCAAGGTCCCCTTCTGCACCACCCGCACCAGGGCCCAGCGCTTGGTCCGCGACATGGGCCGCGATTCGACGATCTCCACCACGTCGCCGCTCCGCGACTCGTTCTGCTCGTCGTGCACGTAGCAGATCGTCTTGCGGCGGATGTATTTTCCGTACCGGGGGTGCCGGACCAACCGGGGGATCTCCACCCGCCGGGTCTTGGCCGTCTTGTCGCTCACCACGATTCCGGTTTCCACTCGTTTGGGCATGGATGGGTTCCTACGGTTCGCTCGTCTCAGTCGGCGGGCCGGCTTCCGCGGCCGTCGCGGCGGCGCGTTGCCGTTGGTTTTGAATGGTCTTGATTCGGGCGATCAAGCGGCGCTGCTTGCGGAGCTCGCTGGGGGCGTCCAGCCGCTCGGTCTGCGCCTGCAGCCGCAGATGGAACAGGTTGCTGGTGGTGTCCTTCAGCGTCAGCGCCAAGTGCTCGCTGCTCATCTCGCGAAGTTCGTGGGCTTTAGTCATTGCTCTTCCCTCCTACACCGGCCGGCGGCGAAGGAACCGCACCTTGACGGGCATTTTGTGGGCCAGCCGGGCGAAGCACATCCGGGCCGCCTCCTCCGAGATTCCGCTAATCTCGTACAACACCGTCCCCGGCTTGACCACCGCCGCCCAGTATTCCGGCTCGCCTTTGCCTTTGCCCATGCGGGTTTCCAAGGGAATCGAGGTAATCGGCTTGTGGGGAAAGGCGCGGACGTAGAGACGGCCTTCGGTCCGCAGGTATTGCTGGGCGGCAATACGCCCGGCTTCGAGCGTCTGCGCGCTGATCCAGCCGGCCTGCAGGGTTTGCAGGCCGAAGTCGCCGAAAACGACGCGGTTGCCGCGCGAGGCGTCACCTCTTATACGTCCTCTTTGGCTTTTTCGGTGCTTGACCCGTTTTGGCATCAGCGCCATCGGTCTCGTCCTCGCTATAGGTACCCTGGTTGATCCACACTTGCACGCCGATATGACCCTGGGCGATCAGGGCCTCGGCGAAGCCGTAATCGATTTTCGCCCGCAGCGTGCTCAGCGGGATGGAGCCGGCGATCTGCTTTTCGCGGCGGGACATTTCCGCCCCGCCCAACCGCCCGGAGAGCTGAATCTTGATCCCCTTGGCGCCGGCCTCCATGGTCTGTTCGATGGCCCGCTTCATGGTGCGGCGGAAGCCGGAGCGTTTTTCCAACTGCTCGACCACGTCTTCGGCCACCAACTGGGCCACCACCTCGGGGCGGTTGATTTCCTCGATCTTGATGTTGATCCGCCGGCCGGTCTTGTCCTGAAGCTCCTTCTGCAACTCTTCCACCCGCTCGCCCTTGCGGCCGATGAGCACGCCGGGACGGGCCGAAAACAACACCACCTTGACTTCATCCCGCGTCCGCTCGATCTCGATTTTCGAGATCGACGGGTAGAGCGGCTTGCCGAACTTGTCCTTCCGCCCCTTGATGAAGTTGCGGATCTTGAAGTCTTCCACCAGCAGGTCGGCGTACTCCTGCTTCGAGGCGTACCAGCGGCTCTTCCAGCCGGCCATGATGCCGGTGCGAAATCCGATTGGGTTGACTTTCTGGCCCATAAACTATTCCAAACCCACGTGGATGTGCGAAAACCGTTTCTTCAGTACCGAGGCCATGCCGCGGGCGTGCGGCCGCATCCGCTTGAACATCGGCCCGCCGTCGACGCGGACGTCGACCACCATCAGGTGGTGCAAATTGGCGGCCCGGCGGTCCTCGGCGTTGGCCAGCGCGCTGCGGAGCGTCTTCTCCAGCATCCGCGCCCCGCGATGCGGCTGATAGCGGAGGATGTCCAACGCCTCGTCGGCTAGCTTGCCGCGAATCAAGTCGGCCAGCGGGCGGACCTTGCGGGCGCTGATCCGGGCGAATCGATATTTAGCTTCATAGGCCATGCTGCCGCTCCCTATCGCTTGCCTTTGCCGCCGTGGCCGCGGAAGGTCCGCGTCAGGGCGAACTCTCCCAGCCGATGCCCGACCATCTCTTCGGTCACGAACACTTTCAGATGGACCTTGCCATTGTGGACCATGAAGGTGTGGCCGACGAACTCGGGCACGATGGTGCAGGCCCGCGCCCAGGTCTTGATGGGCTCCTTGGTGCCTGCCTCATTCTGCTTCTGCACCTTCAGAAACAACTTGGGATTGACGAACGGCCCTTTCTTCAGTGATCTTCCCATTGCTTTCGGCTTTCCGCTCTCAGCTTTCCGCTTTCGGTTTTCCGCCGCCGCGGCCGGCTTACCTGATCTTCAGTTGTCCATAGCGCCGCGACTTCCGCCGCCGCACAATGGCCTTGTTCGAGGGTTTGCGGCGTTTGCGGGTCGAGCCGCCTTTGGCCAGCTTGCCGGTGGGGCTGACCGGATGGCGCCCGCCCTTGGTGCGGCCTTCACCGCCGCCGTGCGGATGGTCGATGGGGTTCATGGCGGTGCCGCGGACGTGCGGCCGCCGTCCCAACCACCGCTTGCGGCCCGCCTTGCCGAGCACGATGCCCATGTGGTCGGCGTTGCCCACCGTGCCGATGGTGGCCATGCAGGCCGCCGGCACGCGGCGGATTTCGCCGCTGGGCAGGTTGACCTGGGCCCAGTCGGCGTCGCGGGCCGCCAAGGTTGCCCGCATACCGGCCGCCCGGCACAAGACGCCGCCGCGGCCGGGCTGCATCTCGATGCTGTGGATATCCATGCCCAAGGGGATGGCCGACAGCGGCAGGCAGTTGCCCACCGCCGCCGGGGCGTCCGGACCGTTCATGAGTTGGACGCCGACCTTCAGTCCTTCCGGCGCCAAGATGTACCGCTTTTCGCCGTCGGCATAGTGCAGCAAGGCGATCCGGGCGCTGCGGTTGGGATCGTATTGGATGGAGTTGACCACCGCCGGCACGCCCAACTTGTTGCGGCGGAAGTCGATGGTCCGCAAATTGCGCTTGTGGCCGCCGCCGCGATGCCGGGCAGTGATCTTGCCCTGATTGTTCCGCCCGCCCTTGCGTTTCTTGGGGGTCAGCAGGCCCTTGACCGGTTTGGCGCCGGGCGTCAATTCGGCGAAGTCGCTGACCGTCGCCCCGCGGCGGCCTGGGGTGGTCGGGTTGTATTTGCGAATACCCATGGGGAGTGGCTAGTGGCTAGTGGCTAGTGGCTAGTGGTCAGTTTGTGATTCTCGTACCGACGCTTTCAGTTTTTTCTCACTCTGGCCACCGGCCACCCTGTACTGGCCACTAGCCACTAGCCACTTTCTTAGAAGAAATTGATCCTGTGTTCGGGGTGCAGGGTGACGATGGCCTTCTTCCAGGCCTTGGTGGCTCCCTGGCGATAGCGGGCCTTCCGCGGCTTTCCCTTGCGGTTTTGTATGTTGACGCTCAGCACCTTGACCTCAAAGAGCTCTTCCACCGCCCGGCGGACGTCGGTCTTGCCGGCCTGCCGGCTGACTTCAAAGGCGTAGGCATTGCAGCGGTTCGCCTTGTGCATGCCCTTTTCGGTCACCAACGGGCGAAAGATGACCTGGTGGGGTTCCAGCGTGAGGGCGGTTTGGGTGATGTCTCGGGCCATGTCGTTGATCCTTCTCACACTGCCGCGACGGCGGGCGGCGAGTCCTGCCGGCAAGTCTGCCGGAACGCATCCAAGGCGGCGGTGGTCATCAACAGACGCCGCGGGTGCAGCACGTTCAGGGCGTTCAACTCCGCCACCGGCAGCACCGATACCTTCGCCAGGTTGCGGATGCTCTTATAGATTTGCACATCGTAGCCGGGCACAGCCACCAGAAGCTGGATCTGGTCCAGCTTGAGGGCCTTCAGAATAGCGGCCATCTCGCGGGTCTTGGGCTGGTCGAAGGGCAGGCTGTCGATCAGAGTGATTTGCTCGTCGGCGATCCGGGAGGCCAGGGCCATGCGGGTGGCCAAGCGGAGGGCCTTTTTCGGCATGCGATAGGTCCAGTCGCGGGGCAGCAGATTGTGGATGTGTCCGCCGCCGCGGCGGACGCCGCTACGGCGCGAACCGGCCCGGGCATTGCCGGTCCCTTTTTGCCGATACATTTTCTTGGTGGTGCCGGCCACATCGGAACGGCCCTTGGTCTGCACCGTGCCCAGCCGCCGGTTGCACTGGTACATCACCACCGCGTCGTGCATCAACTGCTTGCTGATCCGCGGGGCGAGCTCGGCGGGGTCGATCTCGTACTTGCCGACCTCGGCTCCGGAGCGATCGTAGATGGGTAGCGTAGCCATGGCCTTATCTCAATTTATTGGTCCCGCGGATGATCACCAGGCCGCCGTTGGGGCCAGGCACGGCCCCGCGGACCAGCAGCAGGTTGTTGGCGGCATCCACGCGGACCACCGCCAGATTCCGCATGGTGCAGCGGGCGTTGCCGTAGTGGCCGGCCATGCGGCGGCCCTTAAAGACGTGGTGCGGATCGGTGTTGCAGCCGATCGAGCCGGGGTGACGATGCACCTTCTTCACGCCGTGCGAGGCCCGTTGGCCGTGGAACTTGTGCCGCTTCATGACGCCGGCCGTGCCGCGGCCCTTACTGGTGCCGACGACATCCACCGCCTTGACCTCGGCGAAGATGTCGACCTTAAGCTCTTGGCCCACCTGGCAGCCGTCGACCGGGCCGCGCAACTCGCGAATGAAGCGTTGCGGCTCGCAATCGGCCTTGGCGGTGGACTCAACGCCTGCGGCGGCCCGGCGCCGCTGACGCTTGCTATCGAGCTTGGCGACATGGCCGCGAGCGGCCCGGCTGGCAAGACGACGGGGTTTATCGAGATACCCCAACTGGACGGCTTCATAGCCGTCGCGCGGCTCCGTCCGCAGTTGGAGCACATGGCACGGCCCCGCTTCCAAAACGGTCACCGGGATGACCCGACCGCTCGGCTCGAAAATCTGCGTCATCCCGACCTTGCGGCCGAGTAATCCAACTACCATCGCTCCTGCCTTTATTTATATCGCTGACGGGAAGGACCGGCTCACGGCCGGCTTTGCCCATCCGGCTTCCATCTCATCAACTTTTAGTGTCTGCTGGTGGCCTTGATCTTGATATCCACGCCTGCCGGCAAGCTCAATTTGTTCAACGCCTCGATGGTCTTGGCAGTGGCCTGCATGATATCGATCAGCCGCTTATGGGTGCGGATTTCGAACTGCTGTCGGGCTTTCTTGTCCACATGGGGACTTGACTGCACGGTATAGCGCTCGATGCGAGTCGGCAAAGGAATGGGGCCGTGAACCACCGAGCCGGTCCGCTTGGCAGTATCCACAATCTCCATCGCGCTCTGATCCAAGATCGCGTGATCGTAGGCCTCCATCCGGATACGAATGATCTCACTTGTCTGACCAGCCACGCAAGCCTCCGGCTACTCGCCCATTGCCACTTGCCAAGCAACTCTCCGCCAAACGGCGGGAAACCAAAAATCTTATCACTCTCGTCCAACGGGGTCAATGGGCTCTTTCGCAAAAAATCGCCCCGGCCAAGATCCGCTGCTCGGTCTCGCCGCTACAGCCGCCCGGTACGACGCGGTTTAGCCATTTTGGCGAGCGATCCAGGCGTCCTACCACCACGTCGCGGGGGTGCGCAACTGGGCCTCGCCCATGCAAATGGTCGGCGTCGGCCCGGAATTGCCCCGCGCCACCGTGATTGTGCTGGAGGCAGATCGCAAGTCGCTGCGCGTTGCCACTCAGGACTTGGCCAGCCACGAACCGGGCCCGACGCGTCCTATCACCTGCCGTTCACTCCCGAATCAGCGAAGATGAGTGTTCCCCCAACCGTACCGCTCCCTATCGGCCCAACACCACGTCGATTCCTGAGAGAATCGCCTTCAGTTCAGGGCATCTCCCTGGAGGACCACAACCGGTCTGCGGAAGCCGGGGCCGGAGCCGGTTGGTTCGGGAAGCTCGGCCCACCAGACATCGCCCTGAGAGATTACCACTCGCTACGATCCAGAACGCGACCCGCCGCCGCTAGGAAGGCATCGCCCTGTTCGCCTACCTGGGCGCAGACGCGGTCCATCGCCTCGGTAACGAACTCCGGGGAATGCCGGGCCACATACTCGGCTAGGGCGAGGCTGTAGACTTCGCTCCGCGACTTCTTCAGATGCCGGGCCAGTTGCTCCGTCTGCCGGAAAACGTGGTCGGGAATGGACACGGCCGTCTTCATACCAATAGTATGACTCGCGACGCGACGCGGATCGACGCTGGGCGTTGTGGCCAGCCACCGGGACTGCCCCCTTCAGTCCCGGAACGGTCGGATTGACAAGAATTGCTCATCCCGCTAAAGTAGTATAAGAGGAAGTTTGAGGATACGGAATCACGTCATGGCGACGGTTGGTGTGCTTGGGCCGGAATCGGCGGACTCGTCCCTGTTGGAAAAGCTCCAGCAGCGAATCGGTTATCGGTTCAAGGATCGGCTGTTGCTGGTCGCCGCGCTGACGCATGCCTCGGGGGCCGAGCACCGCCTGGCATCCAACGAGCGTCTCGAATTCCTGGGCGACGCTATTCTGGGGGCGGCGGTGTGCGAGATGCTCTACCGCCAATATCCCGAGTATCTGGAAGGCGACCTGACGCGGGTGAAGTCGATCGTGGTCAGCCGGCTGACCTGCGCCAGGATCAGCGAATCGCTGGGCATGCAGGAGTTTCTCATCCTCGGCAAGGGGATGACCACTCATCCGAGTATCCCCTCGTCGCTTTTGGCCGACGTCTTCGAGTCCATGGTGGCGGCCATCTACCTCGACGGCGGCGACCAGGCGTCCCGCAAGTTTATCCGCGACCACATGGGCCCGGAGATCGAGCGGGCCGTGGAGGGCGAGGTCGGCAACAATTACAAATCCCTGCTCCAGCAGCTTGCCCAGCGCGAGCACGGCACCACCCCCACCTATCAACTCCTCGACGAGAAGGGGCCTGACCACAGCAAGTGCTTCAAGGTCGCCGCCCAGGTAGGCGGCAGCGTCTACCAAGCCGCCTGGGGACGCAACAAGAAGGAAGCCGAGCAGCGTGCCGCCCGCAACGCCCTCAATGAGCTGGGCGGCCAGTCCCCGCCGTTCCCGTCGGATTAGGGGATTATCCGTGGCCACTTACTGTGCGGCAGACAATTCCGCCAGCGGGCCGATGGTTACGGTGGTGGCCCGGGTGAGCGGATATTTCGCCAGCACCGCCACGAGATCGTCGGCCGTCAGGGCGGCGACCGCCGCCAGGTCCGCCTCGGTAGGCCGGTATTCGCGGCGGTAGATCCAATCGGTGCCCAGCACGAAGAGCCGCCCGCGGGGGCGCTCGCTGGAAAGCACAATCCGCGACCGCACCTTGTTCTTGGCTTGCTCCACTTCGGCCGGGGTAATGCCCTCGGCCTCCACCTTGCCATAAACGTCGGCAATCCGTGCTAGGTTGCCGGCTGCCTGGTCCGGGTCGCAACTCATGTAGGTGATCATCGTGCCCGCGCCCTGATACTCGCAATGGCTCAGGCTGACCTGTTCCGCCAGGCCGGGATCGACCAGCTCCCAGTAGAGCCGGCTGCCGGAATCGTCGCCCAGCACGGTGGCCAGCAGTTTGGCGGCATAGCGATCGGCGTCCTCGGCGGCCGGGCCGGAGGAAAGCCGCAGCAAGTACTGCTGGGTGGCCGACTCTTTACGCAACGCGCGGAAGCCGTCCTGGGCCACGCAAGGTTGAATCACCCGCTCGGCCGGCACCGCTGGCCAGTCGCATTGCCGTTCGGCCGCCGCCACCAGCCGTGGGAAGTCGATCCGCCCGGCGGCCGCCAAGGTGATGTTCGCCGGGCTGTAGCGACGGTGGAAGTAGTCGCGCATCGCCTCGACCGACAAGCCGCCGATGCTCTCGGCCGTGCCCAGCACGCTGTGTCCCAGCGGGTGCGAGCCGAAATGCATGGCCCGGGCCTTGTCGTCGGCCCCGAAGGGCGGCTGGTCCTCGTACATCTGGATTTCTTCGAGGATCACCTGCTTTTCCAGGTCGAAATCGGACGGGCGCAGCGCGGGGCGGAGGAGGTCGGCCAGCAAGTCGACCGCCCGGTCCTGATACTCGGGCAGCACCGCCGCGTGGTAGACCGTCAACTCCTCGCCCGTCCCGGCGTTGTAATCGGCCCCCATCTGGTCGAACTCGCGGTTGACGTCGTCGGCCGAGCGGCGGGCGGTGCCCTTGAACATCATGTGCTCGAGAAAATGGCTCACCCCGGCCACCGCCGCGGTCTCGTCGCGGGCCCCGGTCTTCACAAAGAACGCCATGGCCGAAGAATGGGCAGCCGGGTTGCACTCGGCCACGATCTCCAGCCCGTTGGCCAACACCTGCTCATGAAACTCCAAGGGGCACCTCCAATTCCCGCGGACCCAAGGTGACTACGGTGAAATCACCGGGCGGATGCTCGGCGAGATAGGCGTCGATGCTTCGGATGCTCAACTGGTCGATCAGCCGCCCCACTTCATCCAGCGTCCGGGCGTAGCCCAGATGATACCAGTCGCGGACCAGCGACGAGCTCCGCGCCGAACTGGACTCCTGCTGCATGATCAAACCGCTCTTGATCCGGGATTTCACTCGATCCAGCTCGGCCTGTTGGATGCCGTCGGCAAGACGCGTCAGCTCGCGGAGGGCGACATCGAGCGTTTCCTGGGCGCGGTCGGCCCCGGTGCCGGCGTAGCAGAAGACGGCCCCGCGGTCGTAAAGCGTGTGCTGGGCGGCGTAAATGCTGTAGCACAGCCCGCGATGTTCCCGGACCTCGGTGAACAGCCGGGCGCTCATGCCGCCGCTGAGCACGCCGACCGCCCCCCGCGCCTGAAAATAGTCGGGGTGGCGATAGGGGACGCTTGGAAAAGCGATGCCAATTTGTGTCTGCTGTGAATCGTAGGGAATATGCGCGTGGCGGCTGGGTGAGGGCTTTTCCTGAACTCGCTGCTCTTCGACCGCCGGCCAATCGCCGAACAATTCCTCCACCAATGCCTGCAACTTTTCCCACTCAAAGCAACCGGCCACGCCGAGGATGGTGCCATTGGGACGATAACAGCGGGCCAGGTGGCCGCGGATGTCCGCCAGGGCAATGGCTTCCAAGGCCGCCTGCTCGCCGTGGGCAGGCCGACCCCACGGATCGGGATAATGCCGGCGGCGAAGCTCGACCATCACTTTTTGGGCCGGCTCGTCTTCCACGGCCCGCAACTCCTGCAACACCGCCAAACGCCCGGCCTCGATCTGTTCCTCGGGCAGCCGCGGCCGCCGCAGCAAATCGGCGAAGATGGCCAAGGCCGCGGGCAGATTCTCGCCGAGCGTGGCCCCGCTGTAGCTGGTGTGGACGTGCGACACCGACTCGCTGCGTTCCACTCCCAAGTTGTCCAAATCGAGGATGAACTGACGGCTATCCCGCGGGCCGGCCCCGCGGAGGGCCATTTCACAGGTGAAGCTGCTCAAGCCGCTCCGATCGGCCGGGTCGTAAGCGCTGCCGGCCGGCGTCAAGAAGGTGAAGGCCGCCGATTGCAGCCAGTGCATCGGCTCGGCCACCAAGACCAGCCCATTGGGATAGGTGTGGGAGAGAATCTGCTGAGACACGTCCAAAGTTGAGGGTCGAGACTTGAGAGTTGACGCCCTAGGCGGCACATTTTGCATTTTTCATTTCGCAATTCTTGTTTTTCATTCTGCAATCTCTCCTTCGCGTCCTGTGTGGCTCCGCGAGGAACCATCCGCGCTAGGCGGGAGAGGCCGCCTCGATGGTCTTATACACGGCGCGGATGGTCTCGAATCCGAGGCGGCGATAAAGTCGGATGGCGCCCTCGTTCTGGGCGGTGACCTCCAGGTAGGCGCGGCTCAAGCCGGCCCGGCGAAAGCCGTCCAGGGCCAGCAGCAGCAGGTGGGTGCCCACTCCGGTCTGACGATCGTGGGGAATCACCCCTAAGTTCTGGATCGCACCCAACCCCTCCCGGTCACGAATGCCCTGCACGGTGCCACAATATTCCGGGCGGTGCCAAAGGCCCGCCGAACGCATTGCCAGCCAGGTGGCCCCCGCCAGGAAACCGGGTTTTCGCACGATTTCGCCCATCAGCCGGCGACAACCCTCCAACTCGGCCAGACAGGGAAAGACCTGGGCGTCCAACTCGTTGCGAAAACTGACGTATTTTGCTTGGGCGAAGGCATCCAGCAACGAAGGCTCCCAGGAAACAAAGTGATACTGAGGGGCCACCGGTGGGGGCAAGAGCTCGCGCCCCACCAGGTTAATCTCCATTCGATATCGCTTATAGTAGTTTAGCTGCATCGCTTTACGTACTTTGGCTGCACCGGCACCCTCCTACGCCCGCATCACTGTAGTGTACTCTATCCAGGCCCAACCAACTGGTCAACCGGCCCGGCAACGCGCTGCGCGACAAGAAACTACCGACTTTTGCCGGTAACTCTATCGGGTAAATCGGTAGCCAATTGCCGGAGCACCTGCAAATTGATCGTGTCGAGGTCGGCGCCGTTTTCCTCCCCCTTGGGAGTTTCCAGATACATGGGCACGTGCTGAAAACGCCGGTCGCGGAGGAGATTTCGAAAACCCTCCAGACCGATGGCCCCGCGACCGATGTGCTGGTGCCGGTCGATCCGGCTTCCAAGTTCCTGACGGCTATCGTTCAAATGGAAAGCTCGGATGCGTTCGAGTCCGACGGCGCGGTCGAACGCCCGCATGGTGGCCCGGTACTCGTGCTTGCCCGCCAACGGATAGCCGGCGGCGAACACGTGGCAGGTGTCGAAACAGACGCCCAGGCGATCGGACTGACGGGCACCGTCGAGCATGGCGGCAAGCTGCTCGAACCGCCACCCCAGGCTGGTGCCCTGGCCGGCCGTGGTTTCCAAGAGCAATTGGGCGGCCAGGTCTTCGGTCTGGCCCAGGATTTCGTTCAGGGCACGAATCACCCTCCGCAATCCGTGGCTCTCGCTGCCGGTGGTGAATGCGCCGGGATGGGTAACCACGCAGGCAATACCGAGCTTCTCTGCCCGCCCCAGCTCCTCAATCAGGGCAGCCACCGATTTCTTCCAGAGGCGGAGGTCGGGACTGGCCAGGTTGATCAGATAGCTGTCATGGGCGATGGGCTGTCGGATCCCGTGTTCCTCAAGGGCCGCTCGAAACCGCCGGACATCCTCGCCGGTGATCGGCCGGGCGGACCATTGGGTGTTGTTCTTGGTAAACAACTGGACACAGTCGCAGCCGCGCTGCTTGGCGCGCTGGACCGCCAGGTAGTAACCGCCGGCGATCGATTGGTGAGCGCCAAGAATCGACATGCAACCAGCCTAGCATCCAGCCAGGGCCGGAACCAGAGCGGGCGCGCATGGAGCGTGGGCCGTTCACGCACCGCGGTTCGCGTTCTTCCGCTTTCGGCTCTGGGCTTTCAATTTGCGATTTTCAATTTTCATCTTGCGATTTTCATTCTTGTGCTCTCGGCTTTGAGTGCCGGCAGCCCCAACTTGCGCCGCACCTTATTCGCATCGCCAAGCGCGATGTGGTAAATGTAGATTGAATACCCGGCCATTGCCACCGGCTCGAAATTGAGGAAGTAGCTGTACTCCGGCGAGTGAATTCGGTCTACGCTCATTGCGTACCATCCTGGTTGCGGACCGAGACGTTCCATCTCAGCATCGCTGTGTTGAGTGCCCCGATTCGAACTGCGCGGCGGCGGATTGCGGCTTTCAATGCCCAACGTCGCCGGATCGACGAAAGACTGGTGAGCAAGGTACAGCGGCTTGGCCTCTGGGTGCTCGTCTAGCCAACGTTTCAAGTAGAGCAAGTCCTGGCCCCAGTCAATGTTGGCATCCAGCAAGTAACGGTGTCCTCCCGTGGGACCGCCCGCCAATTCGTTGAAATAGGAGATGCTGTGTGGATATACCGAGAGGCTGCCTATCACTGACCATGCGAGCGCTCCTGCGGCCAATAATTGGAGTTTGCGGTGCCCGGGCCGCGCAACCTTGCTGATCCAGACGTAGACGAATGGAAAGCAGGGCAGCACGTAACGGAAATACCGGCTGAATCCTGTCTCCGAACTGACGAAGATGAACACCGCCGCTGCCGGCAACAGCAACGCCACTTCGTCGCGCCACGTTGTCCCACGCCGCTCTGCCTGTTGCATGTCATTCATCCGACTGGATATCGTGATCCCAACTGCCAGCAGTCCCAATAGCCAGGTCCCCAGCGGCACCTTGAGCGCGGCACAGACCAGATAATAGTACCACCAGCCGTGATTTCGCCACTCGCCGCACAGGAAGGAGGGTTTGCCCGCCTCGAAGTCGAGTTCTTGCAGGTCGATCCCAGCCACGTAAGCCTCTGGAAATGGCACGGGCAGAAGTCCAAGCCAAGTGGCGGAAAACCTATTTCCGCCGTGCCCGTGATCGACGAGCGAATCAGGTCCAGCAAGAGTGCGGCTTACAAACCTATAATCTCCAAGCATCCTGAATGTGCCCTCGCAAAGGTAGCCAAGATTCAGCACGTCTAGGCCCAGGGCAAGAATCACCGCAAGTTGCGCGACGTGCCCTGATTTGCCACGTACGATGGATGACCAGTTCCATAACAACCAGATCAACGGCCATACTGCGAACAAGATGATCCACGTCATCTTTGTGAGTTGAACAAGACCAAGTAGAACGCCGACAATCACCGCCTTGGTCCAGTCCGGCGCCCTCAGCCATCGCCAAAATGCGTAATGCGCCGTCACACCTAAAGCCGCCGCAGCAGCATCTGGGCAAATCGTTGCGCCCCACGCGAGTACGTTGGGGCTGAAGCACCATAGAACCAGGGCCACGGCTCCCGACCACTCACCGTACAATTCCGTGGCCCAACGGTAGCAAAAGTATCCCCCTAAGACGCTGAATGGAATGCACGCCCATCGCGCCAGAGTGATGAACCGGCAAGCCCGCGCGCCCCCGTTGCGCTGAATGAAGACCTGCCCCGTTATCCACTCCGGTCGGCTGCTCGGCTCCCTTGTGCAATACTGCCAATCCGTCTTGGGGCTGCAAAAGAGCACCGGTAGAGCCGCAATCGCGCGCACGAGCGGAGGATTCACCGGGTAGAGATCGAAGCGGCCGGTTTGCCAGATCCGGACGCCGGCCGGAAGATGGCCCACCTCATCCTTAACCGGACTGTTGCGGTAGTCGATCCACGCCAGCAGTCCGACGTGTGCAAGCAGCACACCGATCACGACGATTCGCCGTCGTGTCATGGCGATTCACGTTCTACCTCTCCATTGCCATCGGTCCTTCCGGTGGACACCGCTTCCCACTTCCCGGCTTCTGGCGGCGCAAACCTTCGGATTGGCTCGGGCACGGCCCTGTTGCGAAGGTCGGAGAAGTCAGGCGGCCTGATGGACGCCTCTTCTCGGGCAGCCACCATCGCAGCAGTCATGGCCACTTCTGGCTGAGGCGCTGCGCGGCCGCCATCCAGTTTATCGAGTTCTTGCTTGAGATTGGGGTTGACGACCTTGTTCTCGAAATCCGCCCAAATGCGTTGATCCTTTGCGCAACTGTATCCCAAACAGGTAGATGGCCGACAATCGTAGGTTGAGCAAGTCCAGTAGCCCGCGCGCAGGTGGACACAACCGAGCCGGTTCTTATGGAGGGTATAGGGAACCCGTGGGTTCCAATCGTATTTGTTGTTTTCGACCTCCTCGGCCGTCAGAAGGACATTGAAGATGCGGCAACAGGCGGCTTTGCATAGAAGCAAGCGAGTTTCGCAGTCGATCGTCACGGGCGAGGGGGCGGGGTAGGCCACCGCAACACCGGTTCCCGGCCGAGCAAGGCGCGGCGGGAAAAGATCTAGAACTAACTCCTTTTCGATTCTTTGACGCTCCAACACGCCCACTTGTCCGAGGGAACTCACCGCCCGCTTTAGCAGCGCCACGTCCATCATCAGATCACGCAATTCGCTCTGGACCGCGCCGATTCCGAATCCTTGGCTCTGGATCGCTTGCCAGAGATTCTGCAACGACTGTTGCATTCGCTGATCGAGTCTCCCGTTAGCGTCCATGTGTTCAACCAGCTGAGTGATTGCCTCGACTTGCAGTCTTTCATCCACCGTTGCCAAGGTTTGCTTGAGCTTTTCGTCCAACTCGGTTGACGTTACGTTTACGGGTTCGTCCAGATCGGAA
>JAJYGU010000474.1:2552-6576 GCA_021784975.1 Planctomycetota bacterium | reverse complement strand
AAGCGGCCGTCCAAAAACAAGTTGGGGACTGTCCCAATTTTCGTCCGACGAAAATGGGACTGTCCCCTTGGCGAAAGTGGAAGTTGTTGCTGGACGGCCGCTAAGTAGCCACGGATGAAACACGGATTGAACGCGGATAGGGACGGCCAGACGTCAGTCAAGCCAGCAAGCAAGCCTTTCTTCTCCGTGTTGCATCGGTGTTCAATCCGTGGCCACTCTCGCTCGGATGCAATTTACAGACGGTCGTCAACCGACAACCTTTGCCCCCGCTTCGGCCACAGCGTGGTCGTTCTCCACCGTGCTGCCGGAGACGCCCACTGCTCCGATAATGACGCCGTCCTTGTTCTTCAAGGGCACGCCGCCGGGGAAGGTAATCAGCCCGCCGTTGGAGTGCTCGATGTGGTAGAGCGAGCCACCCGGCTGCGAGAGCTGTCCGATTGCACCGGTAGGCATGTCGAAGAAGCGTGCGGTTCGCGCTTTCTTGATGGCGATGTCGATGCTACCGAGCCAGGCGTCGTCCATGCGGGCAAACGCCTTCAGGTTCGCCCCGGCATCCACCACTGCGATGTTCATCTTGGTGCCGATTTCTTCGGCCTTCTTGAGCGCGGCGTCCACAACTGCCCGGGCCTGTTTGGTCGTAACATCTGCCATCGGAAATCCTCCCAATTCGACTGCTGATCTAAGGAAACTTCGGTCTACCGCCGTGTGCCGACCGGCCGCTATCGTACCCCTTCCCCTGCAGGGTCACAAGTGGCCCCGGTCGTCGACTGCTGCGTCGATTATTGGTGTGCGACACGGCCGCCCTCGGATGTGCGGATGGATGGAACCTGGTCGAGCGAGACGATCCGCAGCGGCTCCACTACGGTCCAGGTGTCATCTTCGGCCACGACCACAATCCGCCGCGGTCCGACGGCGACAAAGTCGGGATGCGGCACGGGCAGCGACCGCCCGTCGGCCAATCGCATGACGAAAGGCTGAAACGGTTGCCGGTGCAATACTTTCCGTACCCCGGCCATGTCCATCGCGTGCGCCTCCAGGCCAATCATCGCAGCGGAGGAATCCCGCAGTTGATTGTACTTTCTTGCCTACCGCGAGAGCAACGACTTGTCTGGGTCTGGATCAGTTCCTACAACGGATTTGACTCGCTATTTGGCTAACCACTACGCCAGCGCCCCGCCATCGACCACCAGGATCGCGCCGGTCGTGTACGGGGCGGCGTCCGAGACCAGGTAGAGAACCGCGCCGGCCATCTCTTCGGGCTGGGCGTGCCGCCGCATGGGGATCATCTGCATCACCGACTCGTAGATCCGTTGGTTGTCGATGATCGCCTTGGACATGTGCGTGTCTACCAGCCCCGGCAGGAGCGCATTGACGCGAATTTTGTGGGGGGCCAACTCCTTGGCAAAGGCCTTGGTCATCGAAATCAAGGCGGCCTTGGTGATCGAATAGATTCCCTGAAACGGGGCCGGCCGGAGGCCGTTGATCGACGAGGTGTTCACGATCGCCCCGCCGCCGGACTCGATCATCAGCCGGGCGGCCTGTTGCGTCAAGAAGAACGGCCCTTTGAGATTCACCTCGAAGGTCTTGTTCCAAACCCCCTCATCGGCCCCCAGCATCTCGCCGAAATACGGATTGGTGGCGGCGTTGTTGATGAGGATGTGCAGCTTTCCGTAGCGCTGCCGGATCTCGCCGACAAGCGATTCGATTTGCTTCAGGTCGCCCATGTGGCAGGCGATCGCGTCCGCCCTGCCTCCGCGGGCGGCGATCTCGTCCGCCACCCTTTGCAGGCTCTCGGCCTTGCGGCTGGCCAGGATGCAGTGGGCCCCGTAGTCGGCCAGCGTGAGGGCAATGGCCTCGCCGATGCCTCGGCTGGCCCCGGTGACCAGGGCAATCTTGCCGTTCAGATTGAAATCGACTTTGTTCATGGTTGCTCCACTTCTTCTCGCCGCTTGTTGCCAAAGGGGGCAGTCCCATTTTCGCGGCGGATGCGGTGGTTGATATGGGACAAATCTCTTCCGCCGCGAAAATCGGGACAGTCCCCTTTCCTATAGCCCACTCTCTTCGACGATCCGGTTGGCCGCCCGCTCCAGCACGTGCACGAATTGAATGAGCGGTTTGAACCGCGAGTCCTTGGTCTGACCGTGGTAGAACCGGTAGTAAATCTGTTGAATGATGACCGCCAGGCGAAACTGCCCGAAACACAGGTAGAAATCGAAGTTGTCGACCGCCACGCCCGTCTTTTCGGCGTACCGTCGGACCATCTCGTCGCGGCTGAGTGCGCCCGGTAGATTGGTGGGCAGCATCCGGGCCACCTGCAGATCGGGCGGGTCGTCGGCCTGGATCCAATAGGCCAGCGAGTTGCCCAGGTCCATCAACGGGTCGCCGAGGGTGGCCATCTCCCAATCCAGCACGCCGATGATCTTCAGGGCATCGCGCGGGTCGAGGACCACGTTGTCGAACTTGTAGTCGTTGTGGACCATGGTGGGCCTTGGCGAGTCGGCGGGCATCTTGTTGCGGAGCCACTCCATGACTGCCTCGCACGTCGGGGCATCCGGGGTCCGCGCCGCCCGATAGCGGCCCGACCAGCCTTCCACTTGCCGTTTCACGTAACCTTCGGGCTTGCCGAAGCCGCCGAGGCCGACCGCTTGATAATCAATCGCGTGGAGCTGGCAGTGGACGTCCAGCAGGTTCTCGCAGAGCCGGCGCATCTGGCCGGCAGTGAGCTCAAACCCTTTTGGCAGGGCCTTTCGCAAGATGATCCCGCGAATCCGCTCCATCACGTAAAACGGGCAGCCCAGAACCGATTCATCCTCCGTGTAGGCCAGCGGCTTGGGGCAGTAGGGGAACACCGGGTGCAAGGCGGTGAGGATGCGATACTCGCGGCCCATGTCGTGGGCGGTCTTGGCCTTGGTGCCGAACGGCGGCCGCCTTAGCACCAGTTCGGTCTCCCCGACCTTCAAGAGGTAGGTCAGGTTCGAGTAGCCGCTGGGGAATTGTTCCACGGCGATCTCGCCCGACAGTCCGGGCAGGGCACCCTTCAGGAACGATTCGACGGCCTTCAGGTTGAGATCTTCACCTTGTCGGACGGTGGTCGGCCGGTCGATCACATCCATCGCTTGCCCTCGTAATCGGCCAGGATCCGGCGGGCAACGGCCATCTTGTGGACTTCGTCGGCCCCGTCGTAGATCCGGGCTGCCCGTTCGTGCCGGTAGAAATGGGCCAGGATGGTGTCGTCGGTCATGCCCAGCCCGCCGTGCACCTGCAGGGCCGTGTCGACGACCTTCTGCAGGACGCCGGCCACGTAAAACTTGATGAACGAGATGTCGTAGCGGGCCGCCTTGGCGCCGAGCTTCTCGATCTTCCAAGCGGCGTGGAGGGTCATCAGCCGTGCGGCCTGCATCTCGGCGGCGCACTCGGCCACCCAGGCCTGAATGATCTGCTTGGTGGCCAGGGTCTTACCGTCCGGCGAGATGATCCGCTTCGACGCCCGCGAGCACATCAGATCGAAGGCCCGCTTGCAGATCCCCAGCCAGCGCATGCAGTGGTGGATGCGGCCCGGCCCGAGGCGCTCCTGGGCCATGGCGAAGCCGAAGCCCTCGGGGCCCAAAAGGTTCTTCTGCGGCACCCGGCACGACTGGAACACGACCTCGCCGTGCGAGCTGAAGTCGTCGCCCACGTGTCCCATGACCGAAATGTTCCGCACCAGGTTGAAGCCGGGGGTGTTGGTGGGGACGATGATCATGCTCGCCCGCTGGTACGGAGTTGCCGCCGGGTTGGTGATGGCCATGACGATCGAGAAGGCGGAGCCGGCGGCGGCGGTCGAGTACCACTTCCGCCCGTTGATGACGTAATCATCCCCGTCTTTGACGGCGGTAGTGTCCATCATGACCGGGTTCGAGCCGGGCAGGTCCACCTCGGTCATCGAGAAGCAACTGCGGATTTTTCCTGCCACCAGGGGTCGCAGATAGGTCTCTTTCTGTTCGGGCGTGCCGTGAAGGTGAAGGATTTCGATGTTGCCGGCATC
>JAJYGU010000474.1:0-2542 GCA_021784975.1 Planctomycetota bacterium | reverse complement strand
TTCGGGCGTGCCGTGAAGCGGAGGGCGTTGGATGTGGCCGGCACCCGGCGCCTGGCAGCCGAAGGCAAAATGCCCCAGCGGAGTCCGACCGAGGGATTCCGACACGAAGGCATGCTCCACCAGATTCATTCCCATGCCGCCGAACTCTTTCGGATGATTCGGGGCCCAAAGCCCCATTTGCCTGACCATCTCCCGCTTCTGCTCCAAGGTGGGCAGAAGCTCGCGGAAGGGCAGGTGCAGGAAGTCGGGTTCCAGCGGGATGAGCTGCTGGTCGACGAACTCGTCGATCTTGCCGGTGACGGCCTTGATCTTCTCCGGCACCTCAAAGTCCATAAGCGCCCTCCTGTAGGATAAGATGATGCCCGGAAGATAGCGGAGGCCGGGACGATTGTCAATTCGCCCAACCGCTGGTCACACGAGGGCCTCAAAGAAGGCCGCCAGCATTCCGGCGACGAACCACACGCAGAATAAGACGAACCACAGAATCGCCAAAATATCGACCAAGAAGGCCGCCCAAAAGCGGCAGGTGTCGGCCTGACCCAGCGGAGTGTTCCGGCTGCCCAATTTCCACAACAACCGCATGGAGTAGAAGCCCAACGGCGGAAACGCAAGAGCCGCGAACATGGCAGCTTGCCAGGCGCGTCGGACAAGGGCTCGGCTCACGTCGCTCTGCGTGGTTGCAACCTGGCGGCCACGGCGATCGACGGATTCGGCCGCCTCCTCCAATCCCGGCTCCTCTTCAGATGGAGGCTCAAACCGCCACAGCAAGAACACAAAGAGAGCGAGACAGGGCGCAAGGACCAAGGCCGGTATTGGGCCGCGCTTCAAGAACAGAATGATCAGCGCCACCGCTGCCAGCACGGTGATCCATCGCGGCACGTTCCACCACGATGTGCCCTGGTCGCTAGCAGATGGCTGCATGGCCGTGCCATCGACCGGCGGGCTGCTCGGCGTGCCGTCGGCCCAACAGCCGCAATGCCAGCAGGCATCCCATTGCCCGGCCACCCGCTGACGGCAAGACGGACAGACCCAGGGCGGCAGGCTCTCGGCGAACTTGCTACGGGCGGCGGCCAGAACTTGTCGGGCACGCTCCAGCTCGCGGCCACGGACGTAGAGTACCACGCCGCCGACCGCGTTGCTGTAGTGCCAGTACCACGAGATGAAGTTGCCGTTTCCACGGGCCGTGGGAATTCCTTCCTCCGCCAGTGCCATTTGGGCCAGATCAGCCCGCGGCGGATCAAGATAAGAACCGATCCTGACCAGCGCGTCGGGTGATGCCGGCTCTTCACACATTTCACGATCCTTCAACCTTGCTGCGAATTATTGTAGTCGTAGCCGGCCCGGACACCAAACAGATATAGTTGTGATCGGCGTCTTCCTCTTCGCCCCCCAAGATCGGGTCATTGTCGCTTCGGAAGGTCCGCTATAGTATCCAGTTGCTAACAAGGGATTGTCCCAATGTGGCCGCGGAATCATCCGACGACCGAGCAGCCCCGGGCCGCGAACGACGGTCAAACCACGCGATCCGGCGGGTCGAATCCCGCGGGGAGGTCGCACTCCGAGACCGGCCCTGCGGATCCGCGGCCACCGCGCTGGCGGGACATGCTCTCACTCGACCGTTCAGCGGCTGCGATGCTGGTGGTATTGCTGTTTATTACCTGCGGGATCGAGGTATGGACACCTCTCATGCCCAAGGAGGTTGAGAGCCGCGGCGGGACGATCCTCGTGATTGCCGCATACGGCTGCTTGCGGGACGCCCTGAGGGCGGCCAGCTACTTCGTCGGGGGTGGCGTTGCGGGTCAGCTCAACGCCCGTCGGGGCCTGCTCGGTTTTGGCGTTCTGCCTTTAGCCGGGCTTGCAGTGCTGTTGCTGTGGAGCAGCCCTTATGCGGCCCTGGTGGCCGTGCCCCTTGCGTTCGCGTGGGAGAGCATCTCCGGTCCGGCCACCCTGCGAGTGCTGGGCGAAAGGCTGGATCCGTCGCACCGCACAATGGCCTTCTTCCTGTTAGGGATCTGTCGCCGCTCTTCCCGGCTCTTGGCCTACAGCCTTTCCGCAGTGATGCTATGGCTCGCCGGACGGCAGTTCGCTAATTCGGCCCGCGCTTTTGCCTGGGGGTTCTACGCCGACGTCTACATTGCCGCAGGGGCGATCATCTTGGCCCTGGTCGTGCAATGGCGCTACCTGCAATGCACCGCCATCGATCGGGAAAAGGTCGTCCGCCGGCCGTGGCAGGCGCTTCGCGGTTTCCACCCGGATCTCAAACGGCTCTTGGTCTCGGACATCCTGGCCCGCGTGGCCGACGGCATGCCGCGAGAGTTCCTCATCTTGTTTGCCATCACGGTCATGGGCTTTCCCGTGCACCGGGGCGCCGCGGTTTATACGGCGCTTCTGCTCAACCTGGAGTTGATTGTGGGCATCGCCACTTATGTCTTCATCGGCCCGCGGGCCAGCCGCGCGGGGCTGGCCAAGAAACCCTTCATCGGCTCGACCTTCGTTTTCTTCGCCGCGTTCCCATTGGCCCTGGCGATCCTGGCGCCATCCC
>JAJYGU010000032.1 GCA_021784975.1 Planctomycetota bacterium | reverse complement strand
AGCCACTGCCTTCTCCTGCCGATCTTCGGCCAGCGAACGGAAGAAGATGTCGATGGCGGTAGGCATGGCCGAGGTACGCGGCTCCAACCGCACCCGTCGCCGGTCGAGGACCACGTTCTTGCCCGGTGGGATAATGTAGACGTGATCCGGCTCGATCGTCTGGTTTTCGGCCGCCTCCAAGACGATGAAACCGGTCAAGCCGGCCAACAGGTCGGGGAGCATGCTCGGGCTGCCCGGATCGAGGTGCATCACCACCACGAAGGCGATGCCGCTGTTGGGCGGCATGGCCGCGAAAAACTCCTTCAGCGCGGCCATTCCTCCCGCCGAGGCCCCCAGGCCCACGATGGCGGATAATCGCTCGCTGACAACGTTGCTCTGCTCAGCCATCACTAAGACCTTCTTTCCGCCATTCGTTCCACCGTCTCAATCAGTTCCTCTCGCTTGATCGGCTTGCTCAGGTAGTCATCCATGCCGGCGGCCAGGCACCGCTCCCGGTCGCCCTTCAGCGCGTGGGCGGTCATGGCCACGATCGGGACGCGGGCTTTCTTGGCGTCGGCCAGCCTGCGGATGGCGGCGGTGGCCTGAAGGCCGTCCATTTCCGGCATCTGCACGTCCATCAACACCACATCGAAATCTTGCTGCTCGACAAGTGCCAGCGCCTGCCGGCCATTTTCGGCAATTTCCAGGTGATGGCCGTGATTTCCCAGAACGTGGCGGACAACCTTCTGGTTGGCCGGCGTGTCTTCGGCAACTAGAATCCGAATGATTCGCCGGCTGGCCGGCCATCCTCCGGCCTCCTCGCGGTCGGCCTTCGGCGCAACCAGACCCTGGCCGCCAAGGGCCTTTGCCACCATGCTAAATAATTCCGAACGCGACACCGGCTTCTCCAAACAGGGCGCGGTCAACTCTCGGCACCGATCGGGATACCTCTGCCGGTCGGTGGCCGACAGGATGAGGATCGCCGGCCCAGCCAACCGCGCGTCTTGCTTGAGCCACTCGACCAGCGTGAAGCCGTCGATGCCGGGCAGGAAGGCGTCGGCCAACACCAGCCGATACGCCCGGCCGGCGGCTGCCGCTTCATGGATTTTCGTCAAGCCGGTTGGTACGTCAGGGGCTTCATCGACCTGCATCCACCAACTGGCCAGCGTCTGCTGCAATATCTTCCGGCTGGTGGCGCTCTCGCCAATCACGATCGCCGGCAAATCGCGGAAGAGGTCTCGATCCCCGGCGGCCGCCTCGCCGTCATCCTTCGCCCGCTCCGCGATTGGGAGGGTCAGAGTGAAGCGGAAGGTGCTGCCCGACCCGGACTGGCTTTCGACGTGAATCTCTCCACCCATCAAGTTGACCAGCCGTTGGGCGATGGCCAGGCCCAGGCCGGTGCCGCCAAAGCGGCGGGTGGTCGAGGCGTCGGCCTGGGTGAACGGGGCGAAGATGCTCTCCAGCTTCTCCGCCGGAATGCCGATGCCGGTGTCGGAAACCGAAAACGTCAGGCGGACGCACGGTCTTGGGTCTTGGGACTTGGGGCTTGGATCTTGGGTCTTGGGACTTGGGTCTTGGGGCTTGGGGCCTGGGGCTTGGACATCGCTTTCCAAGTCCGAAGACCCAAGACCAAGGACCTCTCTTTCCACCCGCAGCACCACCTCCCCCTTCGGCGTGAACTTGACGGCGTTGCTCACCAGGTTCATGAGCACCTGCCGCAACCGCAACGGATCGCCGAGGACGATCTCCGGCAGGTCGTCGGCCACCTGGCAGACCATTTCCAGGCCTTTTTCGTAAGCCCGCACCCTCAGGCTCTTGACTACTTGCTCGATGGTTCTGCGGAGTTGGAAAGGGGTCGATTCCAGCTCGAACCGTCCCGCCTCGATGCGGGAAAAGTCGAGGATTTCGTTCAATAACTCCAGCAACAGGTCGGCCGATTCCTTGGACGTTTGCAGGTAGTCGCGGACGTGAGACGGCAACGGCTCGCCCAAAGCCAGGTCGGTCATGCCGAGGATGGCGTTCATGGGCGTCCGCAATTCGTGACTCATGCTGGCCAGGAACTGACTCTTGGCCGCGTTGGCGGCCTCGGCCGCTTCCTTGGCGGCCTTCAACTGCTCCGCCACCTCCTCGCGCTCGGTGACGTCGAGCACCAGCGACATGATCGAGCGGAGCTTGCCGGATTGGTCCCGCAACGAAGAGTTGTACCACTCACAGTGGATCACCGATCCGTCCTTGCGGTAATTGCGATTGCGGTTTAGGCTGCGCGAGCGGGTGCCGTCGACCAGGCCCGCCGATATCTGGGTCACCCCGGCGACGTCTTCGTCGTAGACCCAGCGGAACTCATCCAATCGCTTGCCAATGACTTCCTCGGCTCGCCAGCCGAAAATTCGCTCGGCCTCGAGCGACCAGCGCGAGAGGCGAAAATCCGGCCCCCATTCGATCACCGCCAGGGGCGTGTTTTCAAAGTGCAACTTGAGCCGCTCCTGGCTGTCGTGCTGCGCCTCCTCGGCCAGCGTTTTCGCCAGGGCCACGGCCAGATAACCGGCCAACCGCTCCCACAAGGCAATTCCTTCGGCCGTGAAGCAGTCTTTCCGCCGGTCGTTCAACTGGAGCAGTCCCAAGCGGTCCGCGCCGGCAGCCAAGGCGATCAAGGCCACCGACTCGTAGCCTTGGCCATTGCAGCGATTGCGAGTGCGGGCCTGCCGATCGCCCTCGGTGGTAGTTGCCAAGAGCGCCGAGGTGGAATTGGTCCAGAAACTCCCGTGGGTGGTGAAGAAGGGCTGCGAGGGATCGAACCGCTCGCAAATCACGTTGCCGCACATGCAGTCCAGCACCGGATTGCCGGTGGCGTCGCGCAGCGGCTGTCCGGCGTCATCGCAGGCGCAAAGCCGATTCTCCAATCGCAGGAATGCTGCCGGGAAGCCTCGGGTTTCGTAATACGGATAGTCGTCGCCCTCTCTCAAACGGATGCCCACGGCTTCACAGCCGGCTTTTTCCTGGAAGAAGGCAACCGACGCACGGATCAGGTTTTCCTTGCCCCGGCTCTCGTTCATCAGGCGGAGGAACTCAGCCGCCATCTCGCGTTCCTGTTCGTCGTGCTTGCGTTTGGTGATGTCGCGGGCGATGTGAATGGCGCCGACGAACCGGCCTCGCTGGTCGAACTGCGGAGTGGTGCTCACCAGAAAATGCCCGCCCAGCCGCGGCTCGTACACCTCGGCCGTGTGTTCCTGCTGGTCCTGGCAGGTTTGGCGGTGCGGGCAGACCTGGTGGGGCTCGGTCGTCCCGTGGACCGCCTCGTAGCAGTGCATGCCGATGCATTGTCCGGGCGTCACCCCCAATCGCTCGGCCATAGGCCGGTTGACGCGGATCACGCGGTGCTGAGTGTCGAGGATGGCGATGAAGTCCGGGACGGTGTTAAAGGTCTGTTCCCACTGCTCGGCGACGGCCGCCAGCCGCCCGCGGCTTTCGCGGAGGACCGCTTCGCGATCGTAGGCGGCTGCTTTGTCTCGGTCGCGGCGAAAGATCTCGGCAACGACGCTCATGAATAGGCCCATGGCGGTGAAGATCACCAGTCCCAAACCTTCAACAGGCGATACGAGGCTGAGCTGGCCCATCGGCGGCAGAAGCCAATAAACCACAACCAGATCGGTGAGCAGAGTGGCCAGCAACCCCGGCCCTAGGCCGGCCAGCACAGCCACCGCCATGACCGCCGGAAAGAAGGTAATGTAGGTGGGCAACCCACGGCCGACCCACACCGTCGCCACCAACCGCAATCCCAGGGCCATCGCCACCGACACCACCGGCAGACCATACTGGAATGCACGGCTGCGAAGCGTCGGTTGCCGCAATTCGGCAATCGCCAACCTCTCATGCCACGGCTCGCGCACCTGGGCTCGATCAATTCCTTCATCCGTGGTGCCTCCGGCCAGTAGAGGAGCATGAGAATCCGGGGTACCAGGAGTCGAATCCTTCATGGCCCAGCCCGTTGAGGGGTCTCGCGCGGCCTCACCTAGGCGCAAACGGTCACCGCCGATGGGATCCGCTACCGCGCCCTCAGTATCGCGGAATCCGCCCAAAACTCAACCGAGGGCCCAGGTCAACTTGCCGTGTCGGAGCGGACTTCAACCTGCAAGGCCCCGAGCATGCGGGTGATGTCGTCTTCCTTCTGCTTGATATACGGCACGTTGTCCAGGACGATCGCCCGGCGTTCGTTGCTGGCCTGCAAGATCAGCCGGCCCGACCGCAGCAATATATACTCGAACACGTCATTGATCTCCTTGTCGATGCGCAGGTTCGGCGCCGAGAGACGCTCCAGGTTGCTCAGGAATCCATGGTGGTGGAGCAATTCATTGGGACGGACTTCCCAATAGTCGAAGCGGACCACCAGGCTTACCCCCAAGAAGATCACGGCCAGCATGGCCGCAAACGCCCAATAAAACGTAGCATTGGCGGCTGGGCGAAACTTGGCCAACAGGTGGGTGATATGCGGCAGCAACTCGGGCTTGAGGGTCACCAGCAGTACGAACCCGGTCGCCACTGCCACCGCGAAGAAGAACAAGGTCAGCGAGGTGGTCCGCGGAAAATCGAAGGCCAGGATCACGAAATTGACGGCCAGAATTCCCAGGAACATGGCCGCCACGATCACTGCCCCTTCGTTGCCCGCGTCGAAAGGTTTGCGAACGAAGCTCATGTAGATTGCGGTCAGAATCGAGGCCAGGAAGGAAGGGTAGAGGAATACGACCTTGGGATAGGCCACCAGGAATACCCGCTCAGGGACCTCTTTGGCCGGCGCCGATCGGGAGGCCGCGGGCGACGAGGCGACGTGGGACGGAGAAGGTTCGGACATGGGGCGGCTCCCTTGCTGAATTGGTCAACGGGCGGCGTTGGGTCTTAGGTCTTGGGTCTTAGGGAGTGAATGGCGGGCTGCTATCACTACGCCCGGACCAAAACCGAAACTAAGACCAAAGACCAAAGACCTAACCGGCGTGCTGATCTTAACGCGCCGCCCGATCGCCATCAAGAACCGGGGCAATCCGCCGCGGGGGTGGAGCGTTCTTCCGTTGGGGCCGTCGCGCGAGGCAAGGGGGAGTGAATTCCCTTGGCGCGGGCGGGAGGATCGACGTACTTGAGCCAACGCGAGGGCCCCCACTCCGGTTGCAGCGCCCATTGCGTGGCCCGATGCGTCAGCTCGGTGCTGTTCTTCAGGGCCAGCTTCTGCTTGATTCGCTCGCGGTGCGAGTCAACGGTCTTGGGGCTTACCTCGAGCTTGGCCGCGATCTGCTGGGTGGTCAAGCCGGCCCCGATCATGGAAAAGACCTCCATCTCGCGGCGGGAGAGGGCCTCGAGCGGATCGCGGGGCAAGGGCTGGTCGTCGCTGACCAAGGTCATGACCTTGCCGGCCATCAGCGGACTCAGATAGAGCCTGCCCTCCAGCACCTGGCGGATGGCCTCGACCACTAATTCCAGCGATTCTTCTTTGCTGAGATAGCCGGTGGCCCCGATCCGCAGGGCGCACTCGACCAGCGGCTTTTCGGCGAACATCGACCAGACGAGAGTCTTCATCGCCGGATAACGCTGCTTGACGGCGGCGATCAATTCGATGCCGTTGCCACCGTTCTTCAGGGCCACGTCCACCACCACCAGATCCGGGCGGCAGCGCTCGATTTGCCGGAGTCCCTCCCATTCATCTTCCGCCTCGCCACACACCGCCAGCCCCGGCTCCTTGGCCAAACGCAGCCCCAGCGCTTGGCGACTGAGCAAATGGCCGTCGACCACCAGAATGCGATGTGTCTTGGCTTGGCCGTCCCTTTCCTCAGGCCTGGACATGGGGTGGTTCCTCATCCGCCGCGCCGAGCAGCTCGCCAACCGCGACCGCATTTTCCCCCCGCGCCGCGGCCGGCAGTCGGCTCACAGGCCGGCGGGTTGTCGGGCCATGTCCTTGGCGTTGGCGGCCGCCGAGGCGACCATTCTCTCGACTTGCTCGGCGGAGGTTTGCGCCCAGTGCGACAGGCTCTCGCCGGCCTCGTCGCTGAGTTTCCGCAGCAGCTCGAGCCAGGCGGTCAGCATGCTGCTGTTCGCCTTCAACACCGCCTCGGTGTTGGCGCACAGGGACTCCGCGGCCATTTGCCACCATTCGGCCACTTTTGCGGGCGCATCGGCCGGCGAGCCGTTCCGCGGGGCATCCAGCGCCTTCTGCACCAGCCGCACGCTCGCTTCGGCCTGTTGATTCATCACTCGCACCCCTTCATCCAGGCTCTCGCGGGCCTTGGCGATTGCTTCGGCGGTGCCCGTCTGGGCCTTGTGTTGCCATTCGGACAGGGTGTGCGAATTGCAGAGGGTCTCGCGGAGCCATCGGGTGGACTCCTCCTGCAGTTTCACGCCCGACTCCAACGCCGACTCCCAGGCATCCATGGCCCGTCGAAAGAGGTGCTCGCCACTTTGCGTAGCAGTTGCCATAAACAAACTCCTCTAGTGAAAAAAGTGTTAGTATCCGAGGGAGACCTCGTTAGGTCGTACTCGCAATGCAAAGGTCTGGCGTCAGCGTTCGGCCCTTTCGCCTCGAAAATTGTGCGTCTGCACAAACGCGTGTACTGTAGCGCGATTATTGGCGC
>JAJYGU010000017.1 GCA_021784975.1 Planctomycetota bacterium | reverse complement strand
TAGTAGTAATTCGACAACTGCCGGTGGATGTGGCCGAAATAGACGTTCCGCACCCCGTCGGCCGGACCTTGGCCGATGCTTTGCAGGTACTTGAGGATCCGCCGCACCACGATCCGCTTCGTGTAGACCAGATAGGGGACCGGCTTGTGCAGCCGAGTGAGGATCACCACGTCATCTAGCTTGCTGAGCATGGGGCCGCGGCGGCGGGCGTCGAGCCATTCCTCGCGGGCCTCGGCCAAGCTCCGCGAGTCCATCTCTTTGTCGGCCACGTCGCCGTGCAGGAAGATGCTGCTTCCCAACCGCACGTAGTAGCGATGCCAGGCGAGGTTGGCCACCCGCGGCTCCAGATCGATCAGCCGATCAATGAACGCCTGATGATAATCGTGGTTCCCGAGCACGAGGTGAAAGTGGCAGGCCGGGCATGAGGCCGTCAGCTCGTCGAGCCAACGGACGGCCAGGTCCACCGCCTTACCGGTCGAGATCCTGGACCAGCGGAAATCGAAGGTGTCGCCGCCGAGGACGAACACTCCCGCCCGCGAGGCCGTCTCCGCGATGGCCTGCAGATGGCGATGCGCATTGGAGCGGTTGGCGAACAAGTGGAGGTCGGAGGCGAAAAAGCATTTCGCGGCGGGAGGCGTCATAAGAGCGGGCTGAAGAGCTTGGCGAGATTCAGTTTGAGCCGGCCCAGGAGGGTGTCGGCGGCCCAGTGCTGCGGAGTTGCCGGCCGCGAACAGGCCAGATAGCTCTGCTGCAAGCGATATAGCTCGTCGACCGCCTCCCCGGCGTAAACCAACAGGTTCAACTCAAAATTCAGCATGAAGGAGCGAATGTCATAATTGGCCGAGCCGAAGATGGCCAGCGAATCGTCGATGGTCAGCGTCTTGGCGTGCAGCATGCCTTCGCGGAACAAGTGTACGTTCACCCCGTAGCGCTGCAAGTGCAGACCATAGAAACCGCCGGCCAGGTTGACCAGCCAATGGTCGCTGCGCTCGGGGATCACCAGATCGACCTGCACCCCGCGCAAGGTCGCCAGTCGCAGGGCCAACAACATGGCCTCGTCCGGGACAAAATACGGCGAGGTAATCACCACCCGCCGCCGGGCCAGGAAGATCATCTTGACCACCAGGTCGCGAAACCGCTCGGTGTCCAGATCGGGTCCGGTGGGCACCAACTGCACGGCGACCGGGCCGTCGGCCCGGCTGGGCGGGAACAGGCCCCCGTCGTCCAGCAGTTCGCCCGACTCGTAAAACCAGTCTTCCAGAAAGATGTTTTGGAGCTGCCGCACCACCGGGCCGGTGATACGGACCATGACATCCCGCCACACCCCCGCCCGCTTATGCCCGTAGGTCGCCTCGACGATGTTCTGCGAGCCGGTGAAGGCCACCCGGCCGTCGATCACCGCCAGCTTGCGGTGGTTGCGGAGGTCGAGCCGGGCAAACGGCAGCCGATACAGTTTCACCGGCAACACCGGCAGCACCCGCACGCCGTGGCGCCGCATCCGCGGGGCCAACCGGTGGAAGAGCCGCCGCGAGCCGACTGCGTCGGCCAGCACCCGGCAGGCCACCCCGCGCTGGGCGGCCCGGACCAAGGCCTCGGCCACCCGTTGGCCCACGCTGTCGTCTTGAAAGATGTAGAACAGCAGGTGCACATGGTGGCCGGCAGCGTCGATCTCGGCAATCAACTGCTCGATCACCTCCTCCGTGTGAAACATCACCCGCAGCGCATTGCCGCCGACCAGCGGCAACTGGTCGGCGGTGCGCATGTCGGCCGGCAACTCATCAGGCGCATGGGGTTCGACCACATGCGAGGGTTCGACGGCCGGGTAGGCGCTGGCCTCGAGCTGCCGCCGCCGGCCACGCCGCCGCTGCAATCGGCGTCGGCCAAGCCGATTCTCGCCGATCAACACGTACAGCGCCAGCCCCACCCAGGGTTCGAAAAACACGATGGCCAGCCACGCCAGGCAGGTGGCCGGCCGCTCTTTCCGCAAGACAATCACCGGCAGGACGGTCAGACGGATCACCCATTCGCTGATCGCCAGCCATTGAGTCCAAAAGAGCCATTCCATAGGTGGATTCTGCGCGCGGCCGCGGCTCAACGGGCTGGTTTGATCGTTGGCGACGGGCCCACGACTCGCGAGGGCGGAGGTGACGGCGTAACGATGTGGATGTCAATGGGCATCTTGAAATCCGCCGGCCAGTGGAACCGCTGATGCTGCTGACGATCACCCTCCGGGGTCCACTCAATAGTGGGCAGGCTGGTGGGGCGCACAATGGTGCCCGGCGGTCCCAGGCCATGTCCGTTCGGGGGCAGCCGTGCCGCCGGAGCGGTCGACGGCGGCGCCACCCCTAATTGCTCCCGTGGCTGCTCGGCTGGTTTGCTCTGGCAACTACAACCGGCAAGAAACACAAGAATCGTCGGCCCTGCAAGCCGTGCGTTCCACATGCCCGCATTATTCACCAACCGCGCGGTTTGGGAAAGAACCCCCTCTGTTGGTTGAGTTGGGAATATAGGCATGTTAGGCCGAATAATCCGCGCGAGGGCAAACCGCTGGCCGGGCGGTTGCGTAGAATCCAGGATATGCTTGAATAAGGTGACGGTAAGGACTGTTTCGTCTTTCATACCGGCTGTCCCACGGTCAGATCGCGGTAAAATAGTTGTTGCCAGCGGTGCCTTTGTTTGAGGAAAATCGATCATGTTCTTTCACCCGATGTTTGACCCGATGTACTTTCTGTTCATCGCCCCGGCGTTTCTGTTGGGGCTTTGGGCCCAGTTTCGCATCCATACGGCCTATGCCCAGGCGCAGCAACTGGCGGCCCCGCTGAGCGGCGCCGCCGCCGCGCGGCATATTCTTGACTCCGCCGGTTTGAACGACGTGGAGATCGAAGAGATCCCCGGCCAGTTGAGCGATCACTATGACCCGCGCGAGAACGTTTTGCGATTGAGCCAGGCGGTGTACGAGAATCGCACCCTGGCGGCGGTGGGCATCGCCGCCCATGAAGCGGGCCACGCCATTCAGCATGCCCAGGCCTATGCGCCCATGCTGGTCCGCAACGCCGCTGTTCCGGCGGCCGGCATCGGCAGCAACATTGGCATGTTGCTGATCATCATTGGGGCGATTCTCAACGCAAATCCGATCTTGATCTATCTGGGTATCGGACTGTTCAGTTGCGTGGTCTTCTTCCAGTTGGTCAATTTGCCGGTCGAGTTCAACGCCAGTTCCCGCGCCAAGGCTCAACTGGTCGGCCTGGGGATCATCAACCAGGAAGAGTTGGGCTACGTGAACAAAGTGCTCAACGCGGCGGCCCTGACCTACGTGGCGGCCACCCTGCAAGCAGTGCTCACCCTACTCTACTTCCTGATGCGTTTCGGCGGCGGGCGGAGTCGGGACTGAGGGATTAGTCTCAACTGGAAACTCCGGGCAAATCCGGGTAGGATGGGCAATAGTCTGGGCGGGACATGACGTAGGAGAGAATCATGACTGTATGGCGGAGATATCGCGTCTGGATCGCGCTGGCAGTTGGCCTGGTGAGCGGGCTTGTCTTGAGCGGCCTTTGGCCGCAGACCCCTTTGCACGCCAGCGCTACCGACCGGTCCGACACCTTTGCGATCGCCACCGGGGCGGTCGACTACGATACGGAGGCGGTCTACTTTCTCGACTTCTTGACGGGCGACTTGCGGGCGGTGGTCTTGGGGCGGATGGGTAGTTTCACCGGGTTGTTCGGCATCAACGTGGCCGCCGATCTGGGCATCGATACCCAGAAAAATCCCAAGTTCATGATGGCCACCGGATTGGCCAACCTTCGTCAGGCCGGCGGCTCGCGGATGCGGCCTAGCGGCGCCGTCTGTTACGTGGCCGAGGTGACCTCCGGCAAAATGGGCGCCTATGTCATCCCCTGGTCCACCTCGATGCAAGCCGCCAATCAACTTAATATCCAACCGTTGGCCTGCGTAGGCCGGACCTATTTCCGCGCGGTCACCGGCAGCGCTCCGGCGACCACCAACGTCCCCACGGTCCGGCCGCGAAGAGGTCAGTAGCCGGCGCCAGCCGACATGCAAGTCATTGTGAACAGCCAGCATCGCCAGGTGGCCGAGGGCACCACCGTGGCCGGCCTGCTCGAGGAGTTGAGACTCGCCGGCAAGCCGGTGGCAGTCGAGGTGAACCTGGAGTTGGTCCCGCGGCAGCGCCACGGCCAGCATCGCCTGGCGGAAGGCGACCGGCTGGAGATCGTGACCCTGGTGGGAGGCGGATAGCTCACGGGGACTGTCCCCATTTTCGCGGCCGGGGACTGTCCCCTTCGCGTTGCCTGTTCGCCGCGAAAATGGGGACTGTCCCCTTCAGACCCGGAGACTCCTCTTTGATGACCAATGCCAATTGCGATGACTGTCTGCGAATCGGTTCGCATACCTTTGCCAGCCGGCTGATCGTCGGCACGGGGAAATACGCGGATTACGAGATCATGCGCAACGCCCTGGCCAACGCCGGGGCCGAGTGCATCACCGTGGCTGTGCGCCGCGAGCGGTTGATCGACGCCCAGGGCAAGAACCTGCTGGATTTCATCGACACTGCCCGCTATACCATCCTTCCCAACACCGCCGGCTGCTTCACCGCCGAGGACGCGGTCCGGGTCGCTCGGTTGGGACGCGAAATCCTCGCGCAGATGAACAACCCCGGGGCGGATTGGGTCAAGCTGGAGGTGCTCGGCGACAAAAAGACCCTGCTGCCCGATCCGGTGGCCACCCTTCAGGCCACCGAGAAGCTGGTGGCCGAGGGTTTTCAGGTGCTGGTCTACACCAGCGACGACCCGGTGGTTGCCCGGCGCCTGAAGGAAGCCGGGGCCGCCAGCGTGATGCCGGCCGGCAGTCCGATCGGCTCCGGCCAAGGCGTGCTCAACCCGAACGCCATCCGTATTTGCCTGGAATACCTCAAGGACGGCGACCCGGACTATCCGGTGATCGTGGATGCCGGAGTGGGCACAGCCAGCGACGTGACCACCGCCATGGAATTGGGCGTCGACGGCGTACTGCTGAACACCGGGATCGCCCACGCCCAAGATCCGCTGCGGATGGCTGAGGCCATGCGGCTGGCCTGCCAGTCGGGCCGCTTGGCCTGGCGGGCCGGACGGATCGCCAAGAAGCTCTACGCCACCGCCAGCAGTCCGCTGGAAGGGACGATCGCCAGCCGCTGAGCTCAGCTTCGAAACGCCTCCCTCACCGGGGGCGAATTGAGCACCACTAAGGCCCAGATTCCGAAGGGCAAGCCGAGGCAGCAAGGCGTGGTGCAGGGAAGGATGGCCAGGATCGCGGCAACCAGCGAAAACGTGTAGCTGTTCAATCGCTTCATGCTTAAAGCGCCGAAGAGGATCACCAAGTAGATCGCCAGCGAGATCGCCCCGCCAATCACCGCTCCCACGATGATCGCCTCTGCCGGCACTTTCGCCAACTGCGGGAAGGCCTGTTGCATCGCCGGAAACAGAGCGGCGTTTACCCCGTTAAGAGCCAGCCGGACAAACTGGATGGCTTGCAGGACGAGGGCCAAGATGCTAATCACGATCAAGGCCGTGGCCGGTACGGCCACTCGGCCGGCGGCGTAGGCGCGGGCAGCCGTATAGGCCGCCTCCTGGGGTTGCTCCGGCGCAAGCGGACCCAGCGGCACGCCGAACGCGGCTGGCTGTCCGGCAGGGAAAGCATCGGGAGGAAACGGGCCGCCGCCGGGCGCACCTGGTGGCGGGGCCATGCCAAGCGGTCCGGCCGTCGATGCTGAGGGGATCGTGGTGATCGCCCCGCACTCCGGACATTGCGCCTGCTTGCCGGACGTCTCATCCGGAGTCCGCAGCAAGCGATTGCAGTGGGTGCAACGGAATTCAATGGGCATGACACCCTCCAATGTTCGATCCGAAGCGGCCCCCAACCCAATGGTTCGGGAGCTGCCGTCAGGGCGTAGCATAGCAGAGCAGGGCTGGCGGGCACAATACGGGGCTAGCCTAACGGAGCCAGCCAGGTAAACGGTCCCCAGGGCAGGTTGCGGATCGCGAAGAACAGGGCCGCCAAGAACGCCAAGCCGATCCAGAACCCGGGTGTGTGCATCATGCCGGCCGGCCAAGGGCGATGGCCCGCCGTCGCCCACAGTTGCGAGCCGCCCAGATAGAAGATCAGCGGCAGCGACAACGTCCACAGGGCATTATCGTGCAGGGCGGAAAGCAGTCTGCCGTGCAGCAACTCGTGCGTCGCCCGCAATGCCCCGCAGCCGGGACAGTAAAGCCCGGTGAGCGCATGAAAGCTGCACAACGGCACCGGCGACCTGGCCGGATCAAACCACCAGAGTAGGCCCAAGACGGCGGCCAGGGCGATTGCAAGCAGCGAGGCAACCCGCCACTGGCGCCACTTGTGCGAGGATTGTGGCGTGCTAGGGTCGGTCATGGCCAATCGATCGTAGGAGTGTCGTCGTCACCGGTAGAAAATGGGAAATAGTGCCATGCGTCGACCCGGCAGTCGGTGACATTCGCTTGAGCACCGATATACACGCAGTATGACCAATCGCACGAGAGGACGTCAATGATTGGCAGCGTCCGCCTCCGGGGACTGGCTCCGTTTTCGCCGCCTCCGACATTGCGATGCTAACAACCGCCGTCGGCGAAAACGGTGCTTGTCCCCTTCGTCTGAGGCAAAATGCGAATGCAGAAACGGGAATGGACCCCTTGCCGCTTGCCAGGTCGTTCATTATGCCGTAAAACAATGCACGCCGGCACATTTAATGCGAGGCACCCATGGAAAAAGCACTGTTCTCTTGGAGCGGCGGCAAGGACGGGGCCCTGGCCCTGTACGAGGTTCTGAAGGCCGCCGAGTATCAGATCGCCGCCCTGGTGACCACCGTCACCGAGACCTACGACCGCGTCAGCATGCACGGTATTCGCCGTGGGCTGTTGGAGAAGCAGGCCGAGTCGCTGGGCATCCCCTTGGAGATCGTGTGGATTTCCAACCACGCCTCCGATGGAGAGTACGAAGCCAAGATGACCGACCTGCTCCGCCGCTACCAGGCGGCCGGCGTGGCCACGGTAATCTTCGGCGATATCTTCCTGGAAGACCTGCGCCGCTACCGTGAAGACAATCTGGCCAAGCTGGGCATGAAGGGAGTCTTTCCGTTGTGGAAACGCGACACGCGGGCATTGGCCCGTTCGCTTTCCGCCTTGGGTTTTCGCGCCATCACCACCTGCGTTGATACGCAAAAGCTCGATGGGCGCTTCGCCGGCCGCACGATCGATGAGCAGTTTTTGGCAGAGTTGCCCGACGGGGTCGACCCGTGCGGCGAGAACGGCGAGTTTCACTCGTGTGTGGTTGCCGGGCCGATCTTCCAACAGCCGATTTCCTGTTCGCTCGGCGAGAAGGTGCTGCGGGACAACCGCTTCTACTATTGCGACCTGGTGCCAGGTGAGAAAATTGAGGGTTGAGAGTTGAGAGTCACGGGTGGCGTGCCGAGTTGCCGAGGGTCTGCGTCTTGCGGATGTGGGCATAGTTGAGAATCGCCACCAGAGTGCTCCCGCCTGCCAGGTTGCCCAACAGCATCACGGCAATCGAGCCCGCGGCCGCGGGAATTGTGAATTCCTCGCTCACCCAGAGGGCCGTCATCAATTCGACCGCACCGGCCACCGAATGGTGCAAGCCCCCGATGCCGATCACGAAGGTGACGGCATATAGGGACAGCATTTGGGCGGCAGTTGAAGCGGTGCTGATCACCAACCAGGCGCCCTGCGCCATGAGCCAGCCGGCCAGTATGCTGCTAAACAGCAGTGGCAGTGTGGCCGGCGAAACCAGATGCCGCCCGACGATGGTGTAACCCTCCCGGGCTGCGCTGATCGGCTCGACGGCCGCCAATAGGCTTGCAATGACGGCCGCTCCGATCAGGTTGCCCGCCACCACGATCACCCACAGGCGCAGAAGTTGGCCGAACGAGGCCTTCCGGTCCAACACCGGATAGACCGCTGTGGCCGTGTGCTCGGTAAATAGTTGGGCTCCGCTCAAGATGCAGATTACGAAACCCAACGGGTAGACCAGCGCCGCGCCGATGCGAGTCAACAGGGCCGAATGCAAGGGCGCCATGGCCGTGACCACCACGCCGACCGGCAGTGCGGTGAAGCCGAGGATCATGCCGGCGGCGACTGCGGAGAGCAACAACGAGCCGGCCCGCCGGTTCAGTTGTTCGCGCCCTTCTTTCACGGCACGCTCCAAAGTGTCATCCGGGTGCCGTCTCGACTCGTCGGTGCGCTTCACAATCACCGGAACGAATTGCTCGTCTTCGCGGGCGCGTTCCTGGGTGCGATCGGTGACCGCGCCGGGAGTCTTTCCGGCGCCTGCTTCGCCTTCTCGCGCTGCCATGTTGGAAGGTACTCCCTATTCTGATATGACATTGTACGCCGATAGGCAACAATCCGAAGCACCAAGTGCCAAATCCCAAATAAATCTAAAGCTCGAATGCTCAAAGGAAGCCGCCGCTGGCGGCATTTGGGAATTGGAGATTTGAGCTTGTTTGGGACTTGGAGCTTCGGATATCGGATTTCCCGGGCAGCAAATATCGCCAGCTTGTGCTGACGCGGCACCGGAACGACCGGCGTGCCTCGTCCCCCGCCCCTCGCCCCCCGCGCTGGTTTCCGCTACTCTATGGTCATGCTTTCACCGCTGGAAATTCTTGGGCCGGGTGGACGGATCGCAGCCCGGCTGCCGAACTATGAGTGCCGCAGTGAGCAGCTCGCCATGGCCGAGGCGGTCGACCGGGCCATCCGCGAACGTCACCATTTGGCGGTCGAGGCGGGCACCGGCGTGGGTAAGAGTTTCGCCTACCTGGTGCCGGCCATCCTCGCCGCCACTGCCACCGCGGGCGAGAGGAGTGCCCACGCCGCCGAGGACCGAGAAGAAGAAAACGGCAACGGCGGCCGGCGGCGGGTCATCATTTCGACCCACACCATCAGCCTGCAAGAGCAGTTGATGCACAAGGATCTGCCGCTCCTGGCCAGCGTGATTCCCCAGGAGTTCTCCGCCGTGCTGGTTAAGGGCCGGGGCAACTACCTCAGCCTGCGGCGGCTGCAAAATGCTTTGGGCCGGGCCGCTGGGCTGTTCAGCAGCGAGGAAGAGTTCGAGCAATTGCGCGGGCTGGCCGACTGGTCGAAGCGGACCGCCGACGGCTCGCTTTCGGACCTCGACTTCCGGCCGCTGCCGGCGGTGTGGGACGAGGTGGCCAGCGACCACGGCAACTGCATGGGCCGCTCCTGCCCGCTGTACAAGAAATGCTTCTACTACCAGGCTCGCCGGCGGATTCAGCACGCCCAGGTCCTGGTGGTCAACCACGCCTTGTTCTTCACCGACTTGGCGCTGCGGCGGCAGAAGGCGAGCATTTTGCCCAAATACGAGGTGGTGGTCTTCGACGAGGCCCACACCATGGAGGCCGTGGCCGGCGACCATCTCGGCTTGAGCGTCACCCAGGGGCAGGTGGACTACACATTGCGGAGACTCTACAACGACCACACCAACCGCGGCCTGCTGGCCCACCACAAGTTCGGCGATACCCAAAAAGAGGTTTGGGGCTGCCGCGATCAGGCATCGGCCTTCTTCGACCGTCTGGCCGCCTGGCTCGATGGGCAACCCAAGAGCAACGGCCGCGTCCGCAAGCCGGGCGCGGTACCCGATCTGCTAAGCCCGCGACTAACGCGGCTGGCGGCCAGCGTCCGCCGTCACGGTGAAGACATTCCTCAGCCCGAACAGCGGCAGGATTTCACCGCTGCCGCCAATCGGCTCCAGGCGTTAGCGCAAGGGATCGACGATTGGCTCCGGCAGCTACTGCCCGACTCGGTCTACTGGATCGAGCGCAGCCTGGGCCGCCGGCGACCGCGGATCACGCTTTCGGCGGCCCCGATCGAGGTCGCTCCCATCCTCCGCCAGCATTTGTTCACGCAGACGCCCAGCGTAGTCATGACTAGCGCCACCTTGGCCACCGGCGGCCATAAGCCATCCTTTGAGTTCTTTCAATCGCGGATTGGCGCGGACCAAGCTGAAACGCTTGCCTTAGGCAGCCCGTTCGACTACCAGCGTCAGGCCAAGTTGATCCTGCCGGAAGGCATGCCCGACCCGGCCGAGGATGGCCCGCGGTACGAACGGGCGGCAACGGAGATGATCCGCCGCTACGTTGCACGCAGCCAGGGCCGGGCGTTTGTCCTGTTCACGAGTTACGAGATGATGAAACGGGCGGCGGCCGCGCTGGGGCCGTGGCTGGCGGAGAACCAATTGACGCTCTTGTGCCAGGCCGAAGGCACGCCGCGGGGCCGGATGCTGGCCCAGTTTCGCGACACGCCCCGGTCGGTGCTCTTCGGTACCGACAGTTTCTGGCAGGGGATCGACGTGCCGGGCGACGCACTCCAGAACGTGATCATCACCCGGCTGCCGTTCTGCGTGCCCGACCGGCCGCTTCTGGAAGCCCGCTTGGAGGCGATTCGCGCCGCCGGCGGCAATCCGTTTCGCGACCATCAATTGCCCGAGGCCATCTTGAAGCTCAAGCAAGGTTTCGGCCGCCTGATTCGCACCAAGAACGACACGGGCATGGTGGTGATCCTCGACCCGCGGGTGCGCACCAAACCCTACGGCCGCTTGTTTCTGGCCTCGCTACCCGACTGCCGCCGGGTGGTGGAGGCGGTGGAGGAGTGAGCCAGTATCGAGGATCAGCTAGCGGCCAGCACAGTCTTGCATAACGGCTCTGGAAGCGATCGCACGTCGTCTGCTGTTACTAAGCGGTTGGGACTATACGCCTTCACTTGATCTATGATTCGTATCGTTCCGAGGCCGTGCTTGACTGCAATGACGTCTCTCCCGAAGTCGCCACTTCGTGACGTCAGCGTCACTTCGTCGAAGCCGGCTTTCTGGTAGGCACCGGCAATAATCTCCTCCCATCTCCCAAGTTTCCTTCCAGACTTGGATGATTTTACACGCTGGGGAGCCATCTCTTGAACCGCCTTGCGGTTTTCGGGAGTACCGTCGGCGGCTAAACCGGCCAGCGGCTGTTCTTAGTCGGCAAAGGCCGATGCCGGTTGCTTGATGCTCTGCGCCAGTTGCTCGTCGCCCGCTACGTTCTATGGTACAATGACACCTGCCGGAACGGACGCGAATCAGGTTGACGGCGATACGATTTGGCCTGCGCGATGGTGGTCCCGATGGTTGCTTTGTCCTACCTCTGCAGGGTAAGTTGTTGACCTCGGGGCTTGGGACAGGTAGAGTAGATTCGATGTTTGCCAAGCGTGTGATTCCCTGCCTCGATGTGAATCGCGGCCGGGTTGTCAAGGGAACCAACTTTCTCAACCTCCGCGACGCCGGCGACCCGGTGGAGGTGGCCGCGCGGTACGAGGCCGAGGGGGCCGACGAGTTGGTCTTCTTGGACATCACCGCCAGCCATGAGGGTCGCGATATTATCCTCGACGTGGTCCGCCGCACGGCGGAAGTGATCTTTATGCCGCTGACCGTGGGCGGCGGGATTCGCACCATCGACGACATCCGAGCCCTGTTGAACGCCGGCTGCGACAAGGTGTCGATCAACTCGGCCGCCTGCCGGAGCCCGGACTTTGTCCGCCAGGCGGCCCGGCGGTTCGGCAGCCAGTGTATCGTGGTCAACATCGATCCGAAACGGGTGCGGAAGAACGGCAACGAGTTTTGGGAGGTGTACATCAATGGCGGGAGGATCGGCACCGGCCTGGAGGCGGTCGCCTGGGCCCGACAGGTGGAGTCGTTGGGGGCCGGCGAAATCGTATTGACCTCGATGGACGCCGACGGCACCAAGGACGGCTACGACCTGGAGATCACCAAGGCGGTCACGGACGCAGTCTCGATCCCGGTGGTGGCCAGCGGCGGGGCCGGTTGTCCGGAACACCTGGCCGACGCGATCTTGCTGGGCGGAGCAGAAGCCGCCTTGGCCGCCAGCATTTTCCATTACGGCGAGTATACCATTGCCGAGACCAAACGGACCATGGCCGAGCGGGGGATTCCGGTCCGCCTGCCCGTTGCCAGCCAATGAGCGACAACCGATATGGCGATCGTCACGCAAGAGGCGAAACCGGTGCTGAGTAAGCACCCGGAGATCGAGATTGACAAGCTCTTCCGGGCGTTAGTGAAACTGCAAGGGAGCGATCTGCACTTGAAGGTGGGTCTGCCCCCTCACGTGCGCATCAACGGCACCTTAAGTCCGCTGAAGCGCGGGCCGATCGACGACGATGAAATGGTCCAGTTGCTGCAGCCGATGATCAACTTGCAGGAGCGGCGGCAGCGGATCTTCGACGAAGACGGCGGCGTCGACTTCGCCTATTCGCTGGAAATCGACGGGCTCCGTTGGCGGTTCCGCGTGAACATCTTGCAGCAGATGAGCCACATGGGCCTGGTGGCCCGCCGCGTGAGCAACAAGATCCCCAATTTCGAGGGCCTGCACCTGCCGCCGGTGCTGGCGAGTCTGTGCACCTTCGACCAGGGCATGATTCTGCTGGCTGGCGTAACCGGTTCCGGCAAGAGCACGACGATCGCCTCGATGCTCGACTGGGTCAATCACCGTTACCACAAACACGTCCTCACCCTGGAGGACCCGATTGAGTATACTTTTACCGACGACAAATGCCTGATCAACCAGCGCGAAATCGGCATGGACGTGAAGAACTTCAGCATCGGCATGAAGCATGCCGTGCGCGAAGACCCGGACATCATGTTAGTGGGTGAAATGCGCGACCGCGAGACGTTTGAAACGGCCATCCAAGCCGCCGAGACCGGTCACCTGGTGTTCGGAACCATTCACGCCTCGACTTCCCCCAGCACCATCGGCCGGATCCTCGACTTGTTCCCCAGCGACATGCATCCGGCCATTCGCAGCGCCCTGGCGTTCAACATGAAGGCCATCATTGCGCAAAAGCTGCTGCCCTCAATCAAGCCGGGGGTGGGCCGCGTGCCCACCTGCGAAATCATGACCTTTTCGCCCACGGTCCGCAAGTTGATCCTGGAGTCGCAGGACGAAAAACTGGGCGACGCCATCCGGCTGAGCAAAGACGACGGCATGCAGGACTTCACCATGAGCCTGCAATCCCTGGTGGAAACCGACATGATCGATCGTCCCACCGCCTTTGAAGTGGCCCCCAATCCCGAGGCCCTGAAAATGGCGCTGAAAGGCATCAAACTGGCGCAAAAGGGGATGTTGTGATCACGGGACCTTGGGGCGCGGCAATGGGCGGCTGGTCTGCGGGTGGTGACAGGTTCGGGCGTTTCGCCGGCCTGCGTCCGCTCTATTTCCTGCTGATCGGCGCCGCCGTCTTGGCCGTGGTGGCGGCGGCGGCCGAACCGGCCTGGGCCGCCACCGAGGCCTGGCGCCCCTTCGAGCCCGATCCGGTGCCGGGCACGCCCTTCCGCGGACCCGGCTGCTATTTGAGCTGGCTCAAAATTCTCTCCGCCTGGCTGGTGTTCCTGGCCTGGGTAAAGACCACCGACTGGCTGAGCACCGACGTACAGGATCTCCGACTGAAGGAGTTGAATTACCTCGTCTGGAACCCGATTGTCTTCGGGACCTTCGTGGTGGCCTTCGTGTTGCTCTGGCTGTTGCCGGTCTTCCCCATCGGCTTCATTCTGCTGTTGTTGGCCTACGTTACCCCCTTGGCCACCTACGTCATTTACCGCAATTCGCTGGTCGAAAACGATCAGCGGGTGGGGACGCCGGAACACCTGCGGTATTGGTTCGCCACCCACCTGCACCGGGTAGGGGTCAAAATCGAGGCGGAAAAACCCGATCCTCGCAACCCGAACGGCCCGCTCAAGCTGTTCGGGCATGGCGGCCCCGACGAGCGGACCAACAATGCCCGGCTGCTGCTGGCCCGGCAGTCGCCGGGACTGTTTATCTCGCAAGAGATCCTGGCCGACGCCCTGGCCAACCGGGGCTCGGCGGTCATGCTCGACTGCACCCAGCAAGGGGCCTCGGTCAACGTGATGGTGGATGGGGTCTGGATTCCCAGCCGGTCCAAGCCCCGCGAATTGTCCGACCCGGCGGTGGAGGCCCTGAAGATCCTCTGCGGCCTGAAGGCCCAGGAGCGGCAGGGCCTGCAATCCGGGACCTTCGCCAGCGAGTATCAAAAGGTGCGGAGCACGGCCACCTTCACCTCCCAAGGCACCCCGACCGGCGAACGGGTGCTCATCCAGTTCGAAGACAACGCCATCCGTTTCAAGAGCTTCGACGACCTGGGGATGCGGGTGAAGATGCAAGGCCAACTGAAGGAGCTGCTGGAGGCGCCGCGGGGAGTCTTGCTGTTTGCGGCCATGCCCGGCGAAGGACTCCGCAACACGGTCGACGTGGCCTTGCGGGCCTGCGATCGCTTTGTCCGCGAGTTTGTGGCAGTGGAAGAGGAGAAGACCCGCTTCCCTCGGGTGGAGAACATCCCGGTGACAACTTACTCGGCGGCCGCCGAGCAGTTTCCGGCGACGGTCTTGCCCAAGCTCCTTCGCTCCCAGCCGGACGTGGTGGTGGTCCGCAACTTTGTCAACGCGGAGAGCGCCAACCTGTTGTGTGAGGCGGCCGCCGAAAAGCTGGTCATCGGCACCGTGCGGGCCAAGGATTGCGTGGAGTCCGTTTGGAAGACGTTGTCGCTGGGCCTGCGGCCGGGCGACTTTGCCGACGCGATCACGGCGGTGCTCGCCCAGCGGCTGGTCCGCAAGCTGTGCACCGACTGTATGGAGGCCTACGCCCCTCAGCCGCAGGTGCTGCAACAGTTGGGCATTCCCGCTGGTCGCATCGAAGCCTTCTATCGGCCCCGGCAACGGCCCGAACAGCCCAACCCCAAAGAGCCCTACGTGCCCTGCCGCACCTGCGCCGGCATCGGCTACCTGGGCCGAACCGCGATCTACGAGCTCCTGGTGGTGGGCGATCGCGTGCGCAAGACGCTCAAGGCCAGCCCCAGTCCCCAGTCGCTGCGCAAGGCCGCCCGAAAGGACGGCATGAAAAGCCTCCAGGAAGAAGGCATCCTGTTGGTTGCCAAAGGAGTGACTTCCCTGCCCGAGTTGGCCCGCGTGCTGAAACAATGATCGAACTACATGCTCTCGGCCCGTTCCTAGTCCCGCATTCCCCGTCCCGCACCCCCAAGAACCTATGACTTGGCTCTTGCCGCTGCTAATGTTCGTGGTCCTTTTCGTGTGCATGGCCACGCTCTACGCCGAGGGGATGTGGAGCAACGCGGTCCGGCTGATCAACGTGGTGACCGCCGCGCTTCTCGCCACCAATTTCTTCGAACCAGTGGCCCGTTGGCTGGACAACCAGTTGCCGGCCGGCAGCTACGCCTGGGACTTCTTGTCGATCTGGCTCCTGTTTGCCGCCCTCTTGTTCGCCATGCGGGCGGCTACCGACACGATCTCTCGCGTCCAGGTGCGGTTCCATAAGATTGCCGATCAGATCGGCAGCGGACTGTTTTCCTTCTGGATCAGTTGGGTGATGATCTGCTTCACCATGATGACTTTGCACACCGCTCCCCTGGCCCGGACCTTCCTCTTCGGCGGTTTCCAGCCGGAGCAGCGGATGCTGGCCGTGGGTCCCGACCGGCAATGGTTGGGGTTTGTGCAACAACTGTCGCTGGGGGCCTTCCGCCGCTCGGTCAGCCAGGCGGAGCGGCAGAGTCAACGCTATGTTTTCGATTCCAACGCCGGCGAATCGAGATACGCCGTCTTCGACGACAATGCCGACTTCATGCGGAAATATGCCACCCGCCGCGAAGATTTCGCCAAGCACTTGGCCCAGACCGGATCGATCCTGGCGGCCACGAGGCCCGGCGGGGCATCGCCACTGGCCAAGTAAGATAGTAGGAGCCCTTTATGCCACGTAATCTACCCGTTCAACTGACTGCGTCGCCGGATGCCGATTTGGTGAACTATCGCGCCCTGCCCTGGCAGGCCGTGGTCAGCTTGATTCTCGGAGTCTTATCGCCGGCGGCCCTGATTGATCCGATGTTGTGGGCCGTGCCGGTGCTGGGGATCTTCTTCAGTGTCTGGGCGCTTCGCCGGATCAAGCGGAACTGCTCGACCCTGACCGGCCGCAAGCGGGCCGTGCTCGGCTTGACGCTGGCGTTGCTCTCGGCGGTGGCGGCTCCTACCGATCGCCTAATGTACCGGTGGCTCCTGCGGAGCCAGGCCCAACAGGTCGCCGACGCCTGGTTTCAGCTCCTGCTGCAGGACCATCCGCTGGCCGCCGGCAAGATGGTGATTGCGCCGCCTCCGCCGCACGTGCCGGAAGCGATCGCCAAGGTCGCCCCGCAGAAACTGGGGGAAGTGGATCGTTTTGGCAACACGCCGCTGGCCAAGACCCTGTTGGCCATGGGGCCGCGGGCCCAGGTGCGATTCTATGAACCGTGGTCGCAAACCCGCGATAGCAACCGGGAAACGGTGGAACTGGTCTACACCGTCACCTACGACGATGCCAGCCAGAGCAAGCCGCTTCCGGTGCTCGTGCGGTTGTCGCGCAGGACTTTCTCCTCCGGCAAGGCCGAATGGCGGATTGCCCAAACCGAAGGCGGCGTTCCGCCGAAAAGCTAGACTGAGACGATGAAATCACCATCATTGGACGGCGTTTTCCTGGGGTATGGGCTGGTGCTGGTGCTGGGCTGCTGCTCTTTCGCTCGGGCCGACGACTGGCCCGCCTGGCGCGGCCCGAACCGCGACGGCATCTGCCGCGAGACAGGCCTGCTGCAGCATTGGCCGGCCCAGGGCCCGAAATTGCTCTGGAAGGCCGCCGGCTTAGGCGAAGGCTATAGCGGACCCGCCGTCGTCGGCACCAGGCTCTATACCATGGGCGACAAAGACGGCCAAGAGTGCGTCCTCGCGCTCGACGTTAGCCGGCAGGGAAGACAGGTCTGGCAGTCGCCCATCGGCCCGATCCGTTTTCGGGGCAACGGTTATCCGGGCCCGCGTTCCACGCCCACCCTCGACGGCCATCGCCTCTACACGCTGGGCATCGCCGGCGACCTGGTCTGCATGGATGCCCGCGATGGCCGCCTGATCTGGCGCCACGATCTGGTCAAGGATTTCGGCGGCACGCGGCCCAACTGGGGCTATGCCGAGTCGGTGCTGCTGGACGGGCCGTGGGTAGTGTGTACGCCTGGAGGCCGCCGAAACACGATCGTCGCCCTGGATAAACAGACCGGCAAGAAGGTGTGGGGCGCAGCAGTGGGCGATCCGGCCGAATACTCTTCGGTCATCAAAACCACTTTCGGCCGGTCGAAGCAGTACGTCACCTTGACCAAGAAGGGCGTGATCGCGGTTTCGGCCCAAGACGGCAAATTCCTCTGGCGCTACGCCGCCCCGGCCAACCGGATCGCCAACATCGCCACCTGCATTTGGCAGGGAGATACGATCTTTGCGGCCAGCGGTTACAACACCGGCGGAGGGCTGGCCGACATCATCTCCTCCGGCGACGGCTTCCAGGCCAAGCAGCGATACTTCGTCAAGAAGATGCAGAACCACCACGGCGGCCTGATCCTCCACGATGGCATGCTCTATGGCTGCGGCAACCCGAACGTCCTGATGTGCCTCGATTATCAGACCGGGGCGGTGCAATGGTCCGACACCAGTTCGGGCAAGTGCTCATTGTTGTTCGCCGACGGCATGCTCTACTGCCGCAGCGAAAAGGGTCCGATCAGCCTGGTCGAGGCCACCCCCGCCGGTTTCCATCTCCGCGGCCGATTCCAGCAGCCCAACCGCAGCGCCAAAAACAGTTGGCCGCACCTGGTGATCGCCAACGGCGTCCTCTATGTCCGCGACCAGGATGTCATGCTGGCCTACGACGTGCGGGCAGCGCAGTAGGGCGTTCCGAGACAATCATGACCGTTACAAATCGAATGCGTTTCGCGCCCCCATCCTTTTGGGTGTGGGGGCTCAAACTTGGCGTGGTGACCGTGGTCTGTTTCGCCTTGGTGCGGCAAAGCCGGGGCGAGGATTCAGAAGAGGCAATGCTCAAGAAATGTGAGGCCATGATGCCACGGGTGGCTACGACCACGGATGTGGACCTCCTCTACACTTGCGCCAATTTCTACTGGCATCACCCGCAGTTTGACCGCACACCCGCCTACGCCAAGGAAATCAAAATTTACCGCCGTCTGCTGGAGGTCGATCCGAGCAACATCGACAATTACTCGCTCCTTTCCTGGTTCCTGTGGTCCGATTGGGTCACATGGAAGAAAGATCCGAAGAAGATGCCGGGCGGGAAGAACCTGGCGGCGGAAGCCGTGAAAGTGCTTGAGAACGGCGCCAAGGTCCACCCCAAGGACGGCGACTATTATTATAAAGCCGCCCAGATTATTGAGCCGTTGGCAAGGCATTACCTTCCTGAAGATTATGCCTTTGTCATCAAGAACTACTTGTTAGCGGATCAATTCGCCAATCGAGCCTACCTCAAGACGCAGTCTCGTCTATTCATCGCCTGTATTTACAGGGACCAAAAGAAACCGAAACAAGCCGTCGCATGGTACAGGAAAGTGCTGGAGGTGGATCCCCAGAATCGAGATGCGTTACTTAATCTCAAAGAGCTGGGCACTGCTGCCAAGTGATCAGTGTTCCACCACGTCGGGAGGACTTGGGGAGAAGCCAACGGTCGCTGGCTCATTGCGGCTGCCATATTGGCCAGATCGTCCCGGCCGCTCTCATTCATGCCGGTGCGAAGAGGCCACCACCATTAGCCCATCTTATCATTGTATAAGCAAACAAGCACCTTTACTAATCGCCGGCCATAGATTAACGTAAAGGGATTGTCGCCGCCTTAGGCTTGCAAGTCCCTTGGGTCACAACGCCGCCTACGACGCGGCTCGTCGCGAGTCGCGTCGTCTTCTGGCTATCCGTGGTCCGCCGCCGGGGTATGCGTGGCTGGGAAACGGCGGGCATCTGCAAGTAGATGTTGAATCGGGGCGGTCCAAAGGGGACAGTCCCATTTTTGCGGCGACCACGCTGCCGCGTGGTGCCCGCCACAAAAATCGGGATAGTCCCCAGGAATCGCGGGTGGGAGTTGCCATGGCCGTCGCTTTGTCGCCTGAAGTGGTCGTCTATGTATGCCACAACAGCGTGCCGGCGGCGGCCGGGCTGCGGCGGCAGTGGACGCAGGACGGCGTGCGGGTGGTGGCGCATACCGTGCCGTGCAGCGGGAAGATGGACGGGCAGTACCTGCTGCACGCTTTGGAAGGCGGGGCCCGCGGCCTGTGCATCGTGACCTGCCCCAAGGGTGAGTGCCATTTGAGCCAGGGCAACTATCGGGCCGAGATTCGCGTCCGCATGATCCAACGCCTGCTGGGCGAGGCCGGGCTCGGGCCCGAGCGTGCCGAATTGCTGCACAGTTCCTCCCACGACTCGCCGGAACAATTTCAACAGAGAATCGCTGAGGCGGTGGGGCGGATTTGCGCCTTGGGCAGCAGTCCGCTGGCCGCCAAGGATTCGGTTGCAGGTTGAGATATGGACGATAAACAGAGCAGTCTTCAACGGCGGATTCAGTCGGGCCAACGGCTCCTGCTGGCGGAGATTTCGCCGCCGCCAACGGCCGACCCGGCGGTGGTCCGTGATCTTGCCCGAGCGTATGCCGGCAAGGTGCATGCCCTCGGGGTGAGCGACAACCGCGAGCGGGTTTCGCTGTCGGCCCTGGCCGCGGCCACGCTGGTGGCCGGCGAAGGAGTGGAGCCGATCTTGCACCTGGTGACTCGCGATCGCAACCGCATCGCCTTGGTATCCGAAGCCCTGGGCGCCCAGGCGCTGGGCATCCGCAACCTGTTGTGCACCAGTGGCTCGCACCAGACTCTGGGGCCCTTCCGCGCGGCCAAGAATGTATTCGACCTGGATCCGGTGCAGTTGCTGCAGTTGTATCGCGGTCTGGCCGGCGACGCCACGGCGGTTGGCGAGAAGCAGTTGGCCGGGGTCGGGCCGTTCTGTCTCGGCGGAACCGCGGCCCCTTACGCCGATCCGCTGGAGCTGCAGATCATGCGGCTGTCCAAGAAAGTCGCCGCCGGGGCCCAATTCCTGATTACCCAGCCGGTTTTCGACCTTGAGCGGTTCAGCACATGGTGGGACGAGATTGTCCGCCGCAAGCTCCACGAGAAAGTTGCCATCGTGGCCGGCATTCAGCCGCTCAGCGACGCCCAGATGGCCGAAGATCTGACCCCCCAGCGCCGACAGACGCCCATTCCCGCCGACGCACTGGGGCGGGTGAAATCCGCCGGCGACGGAGCCGCTCAGCGGGCGGCCGGCATCGCCCTGGCGGTGGAGACCATCCAGCGGCTAACTCGCTTCCAGGGATTGCGCGGCTTCCAGATTTGCGCCGACGGCGATCCGCAGGCCGCTTTGGAAATCATCGACAAGTCCGCCTTGGGGACCGACTGACGTGCCTGCCAAATACTCCATCCACACCACTCCGGCCGCGCCGCGATTCCGCCCGGTGGGCAAGTTGGGCGTCGTCGATTGGCGCGAGGACTGCGCGGGCTGCCACAACTGCGTCAAGCGGAGTTGCGTCTACGGCTTCTACCGCGACGAGGCCGACACCCTCCGCGACGAGCGGGGCTACCTCGACTACATCTACCAGTGCAAGGGTTGCCTGAGCTGCATCCAGAACTGCACCAAGGGCATCCTCACCCGCGTCGAGAACCCCGAGTACCGCCAGTTGGGCGACCAGTATTACACGCCGGACATCGTCCTGGCCACCTGGTTTCAGGCCGACACCGGCCGGATTCCCGTCTCCGGCTCCGGTTACGGCGGGCCGTTCAGCGGGCCTGGGTTCGATTCGATGTGGACCGACATGTCGGAAATCGTCCGCCCCACCCGCGACGGCATCCACGGCCGCGAATACATCAGCACCAGCGTCGACATCGGCCGCAAGCTGAAGCAACTGGCTTTTCAGGACGGCCGCTTGAGCGTGACCCCGCCGCCGCTGGTGGAGCTTCCTTTGCCGGTGATTTTCGATTGCATCCCGGCGCATTGGCAACGCGGGCCGGTGTTGGCGGCGGTGGCCCAGGCGGCGGCCGAGTTGGGCACGATGGCGGTGGTCGAGAATAACGCCGCCGGACTGCTGGCCGAGTACGGCCGCGTAATCCCCTTGGTTAGCGACGTTGCCGCCGCCGGCAGCCAAGGGATCTGCCGGGCCCCTCTGGTGATGATTCGCGATTGCGCCGATGTGCTCGCGATGCAAGCCCGGCTGAAAGAGCAGAATCCCGATCGGTTAGTGATGATCCGACTGGAGGCCTCGCCGACCGCCAAGGATCGCGTGATGGACCTGGCGCACGGCGGCGCGGAGGTGATTCACTTGGTGTTTGATCGGCATGGGCGAGAGTCATTGGCAGCGTGCCCTCACCCTAGCCCTCTCCCGGAGGGAGAGGGGACCGCGCATCCTCACCTTAGCCCTCTCCCGACCAAACTGCGGTCGGTGCCCGGAGAGGGGACCGGGCGGCCGCGCCACGTCCGCGACGTCATGCGCGACATCCATCGGGCCTTGGTCAAGGACGGCAGCCGCGACGAGATTACCCTGGTGGCCTCCGGCGGGATTGCCCAAGCCGAGCACATGGCCAAGGCAATCATTTGCGGGGCCGATCTGGTGGCCGTCGACGTCCCGCTGTTGTTGGCCTTGGAGTGCCGCCTGTGCGGCGAGTGCGAGCGCGGCGAGCCGTGCCCGATTGCCTTGGAAGAGGCCGAGGCGGGCTACGCCGTCCATCGCATCCAGAATTTGATCGGGGCCTGGCACCAGCAGTTGATCGAGGTCTTGGGGGCGATGGGGATTCGCGAGGTGCGCCGCCTGCGCGGCGAGACCGGCCGGGCGATGTTCTTTGAAGACCTGGAACGCGACTCGTTCGGCCGGCTGTTCGGCCGGCGGAAGGACTGCGTCATTTGACCAGAGGGCCCGAGCCACGATGAGCATCACATCGCCAGACGACGCGGCCGTGGACGTGCCGCAGCCGCTCGATTCACACTCCGAACAGGACTTCGCCGAGGTCTCGCGCGAGCCGGCGCTGGCCCCGCCGCGGTATCGCAACGAGATCGGCAAGTACAGCCTGCACCGGGCCTCGACCTGCATCAACTGCGGCCGCTGCGTCGAACTGTGCCCGGAAGGCGTGCACCGCCGGCCGGAAGGCTATCGCCAGGCGATTCGGCCCCTGGACTATCGTTGCATCGGTCCGGACTGCGCGAAGACCGATCATTATTGCATCGCCGCCTGCCCGCAGCAGGCCCTGTCGCTGTGCGAGAATCCGTCGTTCGCCACGCTGGGGGACTTCCGCTGGACGCCCGATCTGATCGTCAGCAACTGGCAGATGGCCGAGACCGGCCGCTTGCCTGGTCCGCACCTGGAAAGCGAGACGGGCGATTCCGGCGGCGGGTTCGATCGGCTTTGCTTTCGCCCGCCGGCCAGCCGCCCGGCCGGCCTGCGCCGCGAGGACATCTCCACTGAGCTGGTGCTGAACCGCCGCAACGATTCGCGGCCAAAGATGACCGTCGACGTGCCTTGGTACGGCGGCGGCATGTCGTTCGGCTCCACCAACATCCGCGTCTTGTTGGGCAAGGCGCGGGTGGCCAAGGCCTTTCATGGCTTCACCTGCACCGGCGAAGGCGGCTATCCCGAGCGGTTCATCCCCTACGCCGATCACGTCATTACCCAGGTGGCCACCGGACTATTCGGCGTTCGCGAGGAGACGATTCAGCGGGCCCGGATCGTCGAGTTCAAGTATGCCCAAGGGGCCAAGCCGGGCTTAGGCGGGCACCTGTTGGGCGACAAGAACACGCCCGCCGTGGCCGCCCTCCGCGAGGCGGTGGTCGGCACCTCGTTGTTCTCGCCCTTCCCCTTCCACAGCGTGTACTCGGTCGAAGACCACAAGAAGCACCTCGATTGGATCGCGCACGTCAATCCGCGGGCGCTGTTGTCGGCCAAGGTGTCGACTCCGGTGGACGTCGATATGGTGGCCGTCGGCGTCTACTACGCCGGGGCCCATATCGTGCACCTTGACGGCAGCTACGGCGGCACCGGGGCGGCACCGAACATCGCCAAGAAGAACATTGCCATGCCGATCGAGTACGCCATCAACCGCGTCCACCAGTTCCTGGTCGACGAGGGCATCCGCGACCAGATCACGGTCATTGCCAGCGGCGGTATCCGCACCCCCTTCGACGCCGCCAAGGCGATCGCGCTGGGCGCCGACGGGGTGGTCATCGGCACCGCCGAGCTGGTGGCGGTCGGCTGCATCCGCTGCGGTTGCTGCGAGAGCGGTCGCGGCTGCGCCCGCGGCATCGCCACCACCGACTCGGAATTGCTGGAGTTGGTGACCGTCGAGTGGTGTACCCAACGGCTGGTGAACCTCTACACCGCCTGGCGGGAGACGCTGATCGACATTCTCTACCGCTTGGGCCTGGACTCGGCAGCCGCCTTGCGCGGGAGGACGGACTTATTAAGGCACTTGGACTATGAGGATAGTCATTCTGAGCGAAGCGAAGAATCTGGCGCGAAGCCGGCGCAGATCCTTCGCGGCGCTCAGGATGACGCTTGAACTATGGCCACCGATCCCCCCATTGCAGCAGCCGACGCGATCTTGCAGTCTCGGGCCGACTTGCGGCCCAGCGGCGAGTGGTTCCGCCCCTCGCCCGAGGCCGAGGGGGGCTGCGGTGTGACCGGCTTTGCCTGCACCATCCCAGTGGGCGGCAAGCACATCTACGAGCCCTCCATCCAGATGCGGAACCGCGGCAACGGCAAAGGGGGCGGCATCGCGGCGTGCGGGCTAGTGCCCGAGGATATGGGGGTCTCGCGGCAGGTGCTCGAGGACGATTACATCGTGCAGGTGGCCTTGCTGGACCCTTCCGCCCGCGGCGAGGTCGAGAAGGCATTCATCGAGCCGTATTTTCAGGTCGACCAGGGCGGGATGGTGGCCACGGTCGATGATTACCGCGAGGTGCCGCTGCTGGAAGTGCGGCCGCCGGACGTGGCCCGCTACTTCGTCCGCGTCCGACCGGACGTGCTCGCGCGGTTCGCCGACGAGAAGGGTCTTTCGTCGCTGCCGCAGCGGGCGCTGGAAGACGAGTTCGTGTTCCAGAACTCGCTTCGGCTGAACAACCAGTTCTATGCCTCGCTGGGCGAAAAGCGGGCGTTCGTGCTTTCCCACGCGCGGAACTTGATCATCTTGAAGATCGTCGGCTACGCCGAGGCGGCGGTGCAGTATTATCGCATGCCCGACACGCGGGCCCACGTCTGGATTGCCCATCAGCGCTATCCGACCAAGGGCCGCGTCTGGCACCCCGGCGGCGCGCACCCGTTCATCGGCCTGAACGAGGCGCTGGTGCACAATGGCGACTTCGCCAACTACCACAGCGTCTCGGAATACCTCGCCGGACGCAACATCTTCCCGCAATTCCTCACCGACACCGAGGTTTCGGTGCTATTGTTCGATTTGTGGAACCGGGTGTACGGCTATCCGACCGAGTACATCATCGAAGCCCTGGCCCCGACCACCGAGCTCGACTTCGATCGTCTGCCCGCGGAAAAGCAGCCCATCTACCGGCAGATTCAGGCGGCCCACGTCCACGCCTCGCCCGACGGCCCGTGGTTTTTCATCATCGCCCGCAGCTTGGCGGAGAGGAAATCCTTCCAACTGATGGGCATTACCGACACGGCCATGTTGCGGCCACAGGTCTTTGCCTTGCAGGAAGGGGAAGTCTCGATCGGGCTGATCTGCTCGGAGAAGCAGGCGATTGACGCAACGCTGGCAAGCCTCGCGGCCGAAGACCCGCGATTCACACCGGTGGCCGACATCTACTGGAACGCCCGCGGCGGCAGCCACACCGACGGCGGGGCGTTTCTGTTAACCGTCAGCCCGGCGAACGGAGATCTCTCCCCTCTCCCGCAAGCGGGAGAGGGGCCGGGGGTGAGGGCGATTGATACCGGAACCCAACGCAACGCCCCCTCACCCCTAGCCCCTCTCCCGGAGGGAGAGGGGGACCAGCACTACCAACTCCGGGTCCACAACAAGTTCGGCGTCCCGGTAGCTACGCTGCCTGGCCAAGCCCACTGCAATCTCTCGTTGGCGCCGCGGAAGCCAGCCGACACGGCTGCCGACCAAACGGCCATCGATCGGGCCGTCGTCGCGTCCGACGCCCCGGGCCTGTTCGATGTGCTTTGCATCCGCATGGAATCGCTCGACTACGATCACCTCCGTTGGCTGGTCGACGAAGCGGCCACGCGGACGGCCGAAACCTGCCCGGCCACCGGCATCGAGGCCCTCACCTTGGCGATCGACCGCCGCTATGCCACCGGTACCAAGAAACGCAGTTCGGTGCTGACCATTCTTCGCGGCGGGCTGGGACAGATCTTCGCCCGCCAACCGCTTTGCGGCCAAGGCGAGAGCGGCACCCATTTGCGGATCGACTGGCAGACCCGTGGACAGTTGCGCGGCCCGCGCGGCGACGAGCAGACCTTGCTGATCGACGCCCGCGGCTTCGCGCCCGAGGGCGACGACTGCGATGCCCGGCTGGCGGTGGCGGCCTATCATCTCGGCTGGCGACACATCGTCCATTACAACTCGCGCGGCACCCGGTTCCACGGCGTCGGTTTCGGCCCGCGGACCGAGGGCCTGCGGATCGACTGCTACGACAACCCCGGTGACTATCTGGGTTCGGGCATGGACGGGTTGGAAATCTACGTCCACGGCAATGCCCAGGACCAGCTCTGCCAGATCTCCAAGAGCGGCAAGCTGGTGGTCTACGGCGACGTGGGGCAGACGTTCCTCTATGGCGCCAAGGGAGGCACCATCTTCGTGTTGGGCAACGCGGCCGGCCGGCCGATGATCAACGCGGTCGGCAAGCCGCGAGTGATTATCAACGGCACCGCGCTCGACTTCCTGGCCGAATCCTTCATGGCGGGCGACCCCCGCGAAGGCGGCGGCTTCGCCATCGTCAACGGCCTCCGCTATGACCTGCAAGGCAAGTTGGTCCCATTGGAACTGCCCTACCCCGGCAGCAATCTGCTCTCCTTGGCCTCCGGAGGAGCAATCTACGTCCGCGACCCGTATCGTACTCTGGTTGACCAACAGCTTAACGGCGGGGCCTACCGGCCGCTTGGGGCCGCCGACTGGAAGTTGATCCTGCCCTACCTGGAAGAAAACCAGCGGCTGTTCGGCATCCGCATCCAGCAGGATCTTTTGACGGTCGACGGCGTTTTACGGTCGCCGGCCGAGGTCTATCGCAAGGTGATGCCGCGGAAGGACGCCGAAATTGAAATGGAACTGGAAGGGATGGGAGACTAGCCATGACCGAGGTGCTCCAGTGGAACGACGGCGCGTTGGTCCGCGAGGTCGAGCGACTGAGCGGCACGGCCGTCAGCGCCTGCTTCCAGTGCCATAAGTGTTCAACCGGCTGTCCGATCGGTCCCGACATGGACTTGTTGTCCAGTCAGATCATGCGGTTGGTCCACCTGGGGGCCGAGCAGGATGTGCTCGAATCGCAGGCTATCTGGTTATGCGCCTCGTGCGAGGCCTGCACCACCCGCTGCCCGCAAGGCATCGACATCGCCGCCGTGATGGACGCGCTGAGGATGCTGGCGGTCGAACGCAAGGCGGCCCTCCCGGACGCCCACGGCGAGCAGTTCAACCGCAGTTTCTTAAGCAGCGTGCGGCATCACGGCCGGGTTTTCGAGCTGGGCATGATGGCCGCTTACAAGCTCCGCTCGGGCGACGTGTTTTCGGACGTTGACAAGGTGCCGCAAATGCTGGGCAAGGGGAAGTTGTCTTTTTGGCCTCGCCGCAGCAATGTCAAGCAGGTGCGCGATATGTTCCGCCGCGCCCAGCAGGAGGATGAGCCAGCGTGAGATACGCCTTCTTTCCTGGTTGCAGCCTGGAATCGACCGCCTGGGACTTCGCCCGCTCGACGCAGGCCGTCTGTCAGGCCCTGGGCATCGAAGTGGAGGAGATCCCAGGCTGGGTCTGTTGCGGTTCGACGCCGGCCCACGGCACCAGCGCCTCGTTGGCCTTGGCGCTGCCGGTCTTCAATTTGCAGAAGGCCCGCGCCATGGGCCGCCCGGTGCTGACCGCCTGCGCCTCGTGTTATGCCCGGCTGCGTACCGCCAACCACGCCGTCCGCCACGACCCTAAGGAAAAGCAGCGAGCCGCCCGCATCACCAACCAGCCGTACGATGGCAGCGTCGAGGTACACCACATCCTCGACGTGTTGGTCAATCATCTCGGGCTGGATGTAGTTCGCGCGGCCGTCAAGCGGCGGCTGAGCGGCCTGAAGGTGGCCTGCTATTACGGCTGCCTGTTGACGCGGCCGCCGGAGGTGGTCGCCTTCGACGACGCCGAGCATCCCACCGCCATGGACCGGCTGGTGGCCGCGCTCGGTGCGGAGCCGATCGATTGGCCCTACAAGACGGAATGTTGCGGGGCCAGCCTTTCGATGACCCACGCGGACATCGTGAGCCGGCTGAGTCATCGCTTGGTAGCGATGGCCCGTTGCGCGGGCGCCGCCTGCATCGCGGTTGCCTGCCCCTTGTGCCAGGTGAACCTGGATATGCGGCAGGCCGACGCCCGCAAGAACCACGGCGAACTGCCGGAAACGCCGGTCTTCTACATCACGCAGCTTGTGGGCCTGGCACTCGGACTCTCGCCCGAGCAATTGGGCCTCAACGCATTATCCGTCCGTCCGGATGGCCTGCTCGAACAGCTTCCCATGCCCGTTGTGAGCCAACAAGGGATGGAGAATTGTTCGTGCTGCTGCGATGCCGCCGCCGAAGAACCACGCAACCGTTCACGGGGGACTGTCCCAATTTTCGCGGCAGGAGGCCGCGAAAATGGGACTGTCCCCTTTGGGCGCGCCGGAGGAAGCCGATGAGCCTCGAGCAAGCCCACAAAGCATCGCCGACCACCGGCAATGGTCCTTTGGCCAATGGCAACAGAAACGGCAACGGAAATGGCAATGGAAGCGCCGACTCCGAACAGCTCACCGGCGCAGTGCTGGTGTGCGGCGGCGGCATCGCCGGCATCCAGGCCTCGCTCGACCTGTCGGCGGCCGGCTATCGCGTCTACCTGGTGGAGGAGAGTCCGACCATCGGCGGCAGCATGGCCCGGCTCGACAAGACCTTTCCCACCGGCGACTGCGCTACCTGCATCATCTCGCCCAAGCTGGTGGAGTGCATGCGGGATTACAACATCGACGTCATGACGATGGCCGACGTTACCCGGCTGGAGGGCGAGGCGGGGCATTTCAAGGTCGAGGTGCGGAAACGGCCGCGGAGCGTCGATCCCGGCAAATGTACCGGTTGCGGCGACTGCTGGCAGGCCTGCCCGGTGCGGAACGTCCCCCAGACGACGCCTCCGTTCCAGCCCGGGCTGTCCTTGGACCGTGAAGAAACCGCCTGGATCGAGGACCTGTTGGTCCGCCACGGGCGGGAGCGGGCCGCACTGATCCCGATCCTTCAAGAGGTCAACGACCAGCGCCGCTATTTGCCCCGGGCCATCCTGGAACACCTCTCGCTCCGCTTGCTGATTCCGCTGGCGGAAATCCTGCACGTGGTCAGCTTCTACAATGCCTTCAGCCTGGAGCCGGTAGGCCGCCACTTGATCGAGGTCTGCCTGGGCACAGCCTGCTTCGTGCGCGGTTCGGGCGTGTTGCTGGAGCGGCTGGAAGCGGAGCTAGGCATTTCCGCGGGCGGCACCGACCAAGACCGGCGGTTTACCCTCCGCACGGTCCGCTGCATCGGCTGTTGTGCGCTGGCACCGGCGGTGCGGATCGGAGGGGTGACCTTCGGCAATGTCAAGCTCGACAAGCTCACCGAAATCCTGGAGCAGTTCCCATGAGGCCGCCCCTACGTACCCAAGCCGACTTGGATCGGGCCGCCGAAGCCGGGCTGGCGAGCTTGTATCCGCGGCGTTTGAAGATCCTCATTGGTTCGGCGAGTTGCGGGATCGCCGCCGGCGCCAAGGCGGTGGAGGAA
>JAJYGU010000170.1 GCA_021784975.1 Planctomycetota bacterium | reverse complement strand
CAGGTCGACGGCCAAGGCCGCGCTGCGGTCGGCCAGCTCCTTGAGGGCCGAGGCGGTGGCGGCCTCGATCTGCTGGATGGCCCGCTGGTGCTCGGTCTTGGCCTCAGCCTTGGCCTTGTCGAGCATTTGCTGGCCGATCTGCTCGGCCTCGCGGCGTCCCTGCTCGATGATGCCGCGGACCTCGCTTTGGGCATCGGCCAGCTTCTTCTCGTAGCCGGCCAACAAGCTCTTGGCCTCGCGATTGGCCTCCTCGGCCTGGGCGATCTGGTCGGCGATGCCCTGCTCGCGTTTGTCGAGCCCTTCGGCCAACGGCCGCCAGGCGTATTTCGCCAAGACGGCGAAGAGCACCAGGAAGACCACGGCCGTCCAAAGGGCCAGGTCGGCCTTCATGGCCTGGAACGACAAGGGGTTCAGACCGCCTCCGCCGCTGCCGTCCGCAGCGACCGCCGGTGTCACCAGCGCCAGTCCGATCAGCACCAGCGCCAGGCAAGAAATCACGCGACTTGACATGATACGTTCGTCTTTGGGGCAGGGACTGGCGGCTAGGCTTTGATGATGCACACGATCAACGCGAAGAACGTGGCCCCTTCCAACATGGCCGCCGTAATCAACATGGCGGTCTGGATGTTGCCGGCCACCTCGGGCTGGCGGGCCATGCTCTCGACCGCGCAGGCGCCGATCCGGCCGATGCCGTAGCCGGCGCCGACGATGACCAAGCCGGCGCCGAAGGCGGCTCCCGCCAGGATCGACCAGTTGGCGGCCGGGGCGGCCGACGCTCCCGCCGGTGCGTTGGGTGCGTCGGCGGCCAGCGTCATGGCCGGCACATAAAGTGTCACGAGCAACGCCACTGCCACTGCTGCAATCTTCGAGAACCTGTTCACGGAATCGATCTCCTTCTGAGAAAAACGGACCAACTCGGCATGAGTCTTCCACGGCCCTAGTGCTGGTGGATGCACATGCCGATAAACAATGCGGCCAGAAACGAGAATATGTAAGCGTGCAGGAACGCGATTAAGATTTCCAGCAAACTAATGGCCACTGCCCCGAACACGGCCAGCGGGGCCACCCCCCACCACAACAGCGAAGCTGCCATAGCCGGAATGAATCCGATGATCATGGCCAGCACAAAGTGACCGCCAAACATGTTGGCCAAGAGACGCACGGCCAACACGCCGAAACGGATCACCAGCCCGACAATCTCCAAGCCGATGATCATCGGCACCAAAAAGATCTTGAGTATCAGCGGAACCTCCATGGGCGGGCACAAACCGAGCCAGAAATGCCACCTTCCATACTTCTTCATGCCCGCCCCAACGCCGACCACGAACGCGATCACCGCCAAGGGCCCGGTGCCGTTGATCGAGGCGGTGGGCGAGCCCATCCAGGGCAGCAAGCCCATCAGGTTGCACAGCAGGATGAAGAAGAAGAAGCTGCAGATCAGCGGCAGAAACCGATCGGCCTCGTGGTGGCCCATCGCCGGCCGGACGACCTCGTTGCGGAGGAACAGGAACATCGCGTCAAACATGTTCCAGAATCGCCCCTTGGGCGGCCGGCCGTCGGAGAGCCTTCGCGCCATCGGCACGAAAATCAAGAGCATCAGCACGGCGACCGCCAACTCCAGCACCATGAACTTGGTGATCTGAAAGCCGAGGATCTTGGGCAGTTCCCACTCGTAGCCCAAGGGGAACTCGAACGCGGTCGCGTCCTTAACGTGGTTGACGAGTTTGTAGGGGTCGAGTTCCATTGCTCACATCGCGCCGTTTTGCGCCCCTTGGCTCGGACGGCTCAATTGCCGATTCCGCGGCAGCGACAAGGCCGTTTCTATCGTCAAGGCCACCGGATAGAAAACCAGAAGATAATGTAAGACGCCGGCCTCGGCCAGGGGGCCGCCCCGCACATACAAGGCGACACCTGCTCCGAGCGGAATACCCATGCGAAACGCCATGCCCGCCAACAACGCCTGCAAAGCGGATTGTGGCCCGCGCAAAAGATCGGCGGCGATCAACGCGGAGGCAGCTCCGGCCAGGCAGAGAGCGGCCGCCACGGCGGCGGCCGTCAACCCCATCCTTCCGCCGAGATAGACTGCCAGCGGCCCTACCAGGGCGAACTCCGCCAGTGTAGTGCTCGCCAAAAGCACTACCCGGACGACCGGACTTCCATTTTGCAAGCGGTTAAGCCAACGGAGCATCGTCTACGACACTACATCCCAACGCTGTTTTTTCCCGGCGGCCGGGGACTGGCTCATTTTTTTCGGCCTCCTCCACGGCTTCGTTAATCTTGGCCCGAAGGCCGAAAAAATGTGCCTGTCCCCTTAGCCCGTGAACGGTTACTCATTCTTCTGCTGGGCACCGTCGTGCGGTCTTTCTTGATCGCCTTGGTTGCCGTCATTTGGTCGCTTCGCCAGCGATTGGGCCAACTTCACAAAGTTGTAGGTAAATGCCACCAGACCCAGGATCGCGCCTACCACGACAAACACGGGCTCCGTGCCCCAGCGCCGGTCCAGCCAGTACCCGATGGCGGCCGGAATCACGATCTCCAACGAGATGGTCGTGACCCGCGCCGACCACTCCATGGCCACCGCCATCGGAGACCGATCGTCGTGAGGCTCGCCCACTGCCGCGCCAGTCGCTAACGGGCCGCAAATGGCAAAACTGAGAATATAGTGATTTTCATCACAGTTGTCAACGGGCCGGTCGGTAATGTGTGAAAGCGTCCCGCCGCTTTTTCCCACGTGTCCCTTGGGTGCAAAGAGGGACAGTCCCATTTTTGTGGCCTCCTGCCACAAAAATCGGGACAGTCCCCCGGCAAACTACGCGGCGGGACGCCGCGTCTACCTCTCAACTGCCTCCGCCCACTTGACCAAGCCGCCGCCAATCGACACCATAGGGTCAGCGCAAAGGGGACCGGCACATTTTTCAGCCATCGGACGTGAACGCGGACACGGCGAAACGGGCTGAAAAATGAGCCAGCCCCCAGTGTCGCGATTGCGGAAAAGGTGGTAGACGACCATGGCTCACAAGGCGTATCTGGCGGTCGACATGGGGGCGTCCAGCGGACGCCATGTCTTGGGGCTGTTCGACGGCCGGCAACTGCGGCTGGAAGAGGTCTACCGCTTCGAAAACGGTCCGGTCGAGGTGGCCGGGCGACTCTATTGGGACCTGCTCGGGCAGTGGTCCGACGTGCGGCAAGGGCTGCGGGCGGCCGCCCACAAGTCGCCCGACGGCGTGGTCAGCGTCGGCGTCGATACCTGGGGAGTCGATTTCGGACTGTTGGGCCGCCACGACGAGCTGTTGGGCAACCCGTACCACTATCGCGACAGCCGCACCAACGGCATGATGTCCAAGGCCTTCGGCATCGTCAGCCGCGAGGAGATCTTTCGCGCCAGCGGCCTGCAATTCATGCAGTTCAACACGCTCTATCAATTGCTGGCCATGAAGCTCTCGGCCTCGCCGCTGCTGGACATGGCGGAGACGCTGCTGATGATGCCCGACTTGTTCCATTGGCTCATGACCGGGGTGAAGTGCAACGAAATGACCGACGCCAGCACCAGCCAATTCTACAACCCGATGCAGGGCGACTGGGCCTGCGATTTGTTGCAGCGGTTTTCGCTGCCCACCGGCATCCTCTCCAAGATCACGCCGCCGGGCACAACGCTCGGTCCGCTGCGGCCCAGCGTGGCCGCCGAATGCGGTCTGCCGAACACCAAGGTGGTGCTGCCGGGCACGCACGACACGGCCAGCGCGGTGGCGGCCGTGCCCGCCCGCAGCCGGCCGGGCGGACCGCCCGATTGGTGCTATATCAGCTTGGGCACTTGGGCCCTGATGGGCATCGAGTCGCCGCAGCCGGTGATTAGCGACGCGGTGCTGAAGCTCAACTTCACCAACGAAGGCGGGGTGGGGGGAACGACGCGGTTATTGAAGAACATCACCGGCTTGTGGCTGGTGCAAGAGTGCCGCCGCGTCTGGAACCAGGCGGGCGAGGACCTCGATTGGGAAGCGTTGAACCAACTGAGCGCGGCGGCCCGGCCGCTGGCCGCCTTTGTCAATCCCGACGCCCAGGAGTTCCTGGCCCCCGGCGACATGCCGGCCGCCATCCGCGATTTCTGCCGCCGCACCGGGCAGGCCGTGCCGGAATCGAAAGGCGAGGTGCTCCGCTGTGCCCTGGAGAGCATCGCCATGAAGTTCCGCCACGTGCTGGGCATGTGCGAAGAGCTGGCGGGCAGACGCCTGGACACCATCCACATCGTCGGCGGCGGCACCAAGAACCGCCAGCTCTGCCAGGCGGCGGCCGACGCCTGCGGCCGGCGGGTAGTGGTCGGACCCATCGAGGCCACCGCCCTCGGGAACCTGATGATGCAGGCGGTAGCCGCCGGCGACGTGGCCTCGATCGCCGAGGCCCGCGAGGTGATCGGCCGCAGCTTCCCGGTCGACGAATATCAACCCCACGACACCGCCGCTTGGGATGAGGCCTACGCCAAGTTCTTGAGGATCCTCTGACCGGAGCTAAGGGGACAGGCACATTTTTCGGCCGTCGGGCGCGTCGGCAGAGCATGGCGAAACGGGCCGCGACCAACCTTCGGTCGGTGCCCGGAGCCAGTCCCCATGAACCGGCTACCTCCATGATTCACAATCTCCCGGTCAAGACGCTGGTCCACAAGGACCTCACCATCGAAGGTTATTCGCGGGCGGCGGTGCAGACCTACTGGCGGATTCCGGAGTTGAAGATCGGCTTCGATCTAGGCGCCCAGCCGTGGTCCTTCATGGGCACGCCGACCTGGTTCGTCTCGCACACTCACATGGACCACCTGGTGGCCCTGCCGGTCTACGTCGCCCGGCGGCGGATGATGAAGATGGAGCCGCCCACCATCTACCTGCCCGAGGCGGCCGTCGAGCCGGTGCAGCGGATCCTCCGCATCTACAGCCGCATCGACCGCGGCCGGCTCCCCTGCACGCTGCTGCCGATCAAGCCGGGCGATGAGATTGAACTATCCCGCGAGCACGTGGTTAGCATCTCGGCCACCGTGCACACCGTGCCTTCGCTGGGGTTCGTCGTCTGGCAACGGCGGCGAAAGCTGAAGCCGGAGTATTTCGGTCTGCCCGGCACCGAGATCCGCGACCTTCGCCTGAGCGGGGTGGAAGTGACTAGCGAGCTCCGCCTCCCGCGGGTGGCCTATTTGGGCGACAGCACCCCCGAAGGGCTCGACGCCTGCCCGGCCATGTACGAGGCCGAGGTGCTCATCATGGAGTTGACCTTTGTCGCCCCCAAGCACCGCAAAGACAAGATCCACAAGTTTGGCCACATGCACCTGGACGATCTTCTCGACCGACGCCAGCGGTTTCACAACGAGGTCGTCATCGCCAGCCACTTCAGCACCCGCTACCACGCCCGGCAGGTGGAGACATGGATCGCCAAGGCCCTGCCGGATAGGATGGAGGGGAGGCTACAACTTTGGCTGTGAAGAGAGGGACTTTCGCCAAGGGGACAGTCCCATTTTCGTCGGACGAAAATTGGGACAGTCCCCAACTTGTTCTTGGACGGCCGCTTAGAGAGTAGAGACATCGGACACAGTTGGTACGATTTGTTGGTGGTTCCAAGATTGAAAATTGTAAAATGAAAATTGAAAATTGCAAAATGATGGGCCATGAACCACGTCAATTTTCAATTTTCAATTCTGGTTGTGCGTCCTCGTGCGGCGGCGCCCGTCTCCCAGGCAGGATGGCGGGGTAGACACCTGCGCCACAAGGGCAAATGATCGCTTCCCAGCCTCAACCCCGACGGATCGCGGTTCTCGGCGGCGGCATGGCCGGGCTGGCGGCGGCGCATCGCCTGTGGGAGCTCGATCCGACCTGCCGGGTGACGCTGTTGGAGGCCGGGCCGCGGCTGGGGGGCGTCATCTCCACGCTCCACGAACAAGGCTTCCAGGTGGAGCAGAGCGCCGACAACTTCATCACCACCGTGCCTTGGGGCCTGGAGCTCTGCCGCCGCCTGGGGCTGAGCGATCAACTCGTGCCGACCAATCCGGCCTGCCGGCGGACGTATGTGGTCCACAACGGGCGGCTATGTCGCCTGCCGGAAGGGTTCCTGATGATGGCTCCCACGCGGCTGTGGCCCTTGGTCGCCACACCGATTCTAAGCCCCCTGGGAAAGCTCCGGGCGGCGATCGAGTATCTCATTCCGCCGCGGACCAGCCAGGCCGACGAAAGCATGGCCCACTTCGTTCGCCGCCGCCTGGGACGCGAAGTCTTCGCGCGATTGGTCGAGCCGCTGGTCAGCGCGGTGTATGCGGCCGATCTGGAGAAACTCAGCGTGCTGGCCACTCTGCCGCGGTTCCGCGACATGGAGCGCGAGCACGGCAGCCTGATCCGGGCAATGCGGCGGCAGATGCGAAACCGCCCGCAAGCGGCAACGGAAAGCGGCGCCCGCTACAGCATGTTTGTTACCCTCCGCGACGGGCTGAGCAGCCTGGTCGATGCGATCACTGCCCGGCTGCCGGCCGATAGCCTGCGGCTGAACGCTCGGGCCGTCGGCCTCGAACGCCGTGGCGAAGGTTGGCGGGTGTGGCGGGAGGAACGTGGGCCGTGGACCGTGGACCGTGG
>JAJYGU010000258.1 GCA_021784975.1 Planctomycetota bacterium | reverse complement strand
GATGCCGCCGTCGATGATGCAGTCGCCCTTGGTCGCCCCGCCACAACGGGCCAGAAACGTCTCGACCAACTGCCGGGCTGCCTGGTGCGTCTCCTGAGCGGTCCGGCAAGGCCTCGATTGCCCGTCGACCACGTTTTCGGAAACCAATAAGATGGGTCTGAACGCACAGAGTTTGTAAAGTTCGAACATCCCCGCCCGCAGCGGGCTGATCGAGTTCAGGATCGGCGACTGGCCACCGGCCCGCGCCCGATCGTAGGCCTCGAGCCCCGCGCGGGCGGTCTCCAGATCGGGGGTATCGAGCGAGAGCGGCTTGGCGGTTACGCTCTGGATCTTCCGCACCATGTCGGCCATGAACTGCGGCGGACGTGGGCCGACGTTCAGGTCGATATAGGCCGCCCCGCCGGCGTCTTGCATCCGGGCGAGCTGCAGCAGCCCCTCGAGATCGCCCGCGTCAAACAGCTTCTTGGTCGAGGGTACGGAATCGTTGATCGATTCGCCGATGATGGTCAGACCGGGAAGCGACACGGCTAAGGATCCCTTGCGGCAGGGTTGAAGGATGAGCGATGAGGGATGAAGGATGAGGGATCGGCGGTTGGATTCCGAGTATCCGTGCCGCCGGCTTGTATCCACTTTCTAAGCCCCAAGCCCCTTCCCATATCTCCAACCCTTTATCTCTCATCCCATCCTTAGCGGCCGTCCGTTAATAACTTCCACTTTCGCCAAGGGGACAGTCCCATTTTCGTCGGACGAAAATTGGGACAGTCCCCAACTTGTTCTTGGACGGCCGCTTAATCCTTCTTCGCCGCATTGTGGTCGCGGTCGAGGAAGGTATTCGCCCAGGACGAGGTGTTCTTCAACGTGGCGTTGTAAAGCGTGACTGGGCGTTCGAGCATGTGTTCCGATTCGCCGTAGGCCTTCAGCCGCTCGTAGATCCGCGCCCAGAAACATTCCTTGTCGTCCAGCTCGCAGCGACCGTTGGCCGAGCCGCCGCAAGGGCCGTTGCGGCCGCACTTCGAGCAATAGTGCTTGGGACACAGGTAGGCGCAGTCCGGCAAGCTGCAATCCCCGCAATCCTCGCAGCCGTACATGGTGATCTTGGAGACCCGCTCCAGCGAATAGCCCATCCGGCTCAAGAAGCCGGGCTTCTTGTCCCAGCGGGCGAACATCCGCTTCAACAGCGGATACAACGCCTTGTCGCGGGTGAAGGCCATGCGGTGCACCATGCGGGAGAGCCGATAGTTGAAAGTCACTTCCTTCGACTTCGGCGGATGCTTGAGTGAATCGAGGTAGCTCCGGCTGATGCGGCTGGCGTCGCTGAGGGCCGTGTAGGTGTCGTGGTCGAAGAAAAAGAACTCGTCGGGCTGCGAGAACTGGATCTCCTTGATGAAATCCCGCCAGTCGTCGGGGCCGTAGCTCTCGGCCAGCTCGATGATCGGTCCGAAGCCGTCGGCCTTGTGAATGCCGCCGATATAGCCGGCGGCAAACCCCAGCCCCTTGAAGACCGCCAGTTGCTTGGCGGCCAGCTCGCGGCAGAACTGCTTGCCTTTGTCCGGCCCGGCGGCATATTTCTCCACCGTCTTCAGCAGCTCGTCGCTCACCACGCAGCCCGCCAGCTTGCCGCTGTTGAAGAGCTTGGCCACCCCCTTGGTCAACAGGTACACGTTGCCGATGACCGGGACCTGGATGCCGCGGGCCTCCAGCAGCAGCTTCACTTCGTGAAACTTCCGCATGTCGTAGCCGAGTTGCGGAATGACCCATTTGGCGCCTGAGCCGATCTTCCGCACCAGCTTGAAATACTGCGGCACCAGCTCGCGTTCGTGGCGTTTGAAGGGCGAGACGGCGCAGCCCACGTAGAAGTTGGTCTTGGGCAGCGTTTCCAGCTTGCCGTTGCGGCCGGCCACGCTCAGCCCGCCGTTCATCGAGTGCAGCAGGGTGATCAGGGCCACCGAGTCGAAGTCGAAGACCGCCGAGGCCTGCCCGGCGAAGCCGCCGGTGGGATAGTCGCCGGTCAGGGCCAAAATATTGTCGAAGCCCTCGGAGGCGTACCGCCAAGCCGCCGATTCCAGACCGTTGCGGTTCATGTCCTTGCAGGTCAAGTGAACCACCACCCGGCCCCGCTGTTCGGCCATCAGCCCGGCCAGCCAGTCGGGCGGCAGCATCGGCCCGCCGCCGGGATTGTCGGTAAGCGAGATCCAGCCGATCCGCGGATCGGCCAACAGGTCCCTGGCAAAGGAGGCCAGGTGGCCCGGCGGGTCCACCGGCTCTAAGCCGCGGGTGCTGACCACCTCGGCCCCATAATAGAAATTGCCCGATGCGAGCAAGTCGCGAAAAGTCATGTTCTCATGGGAAGGAACCATTGCTGCCCTCTATTTCAATTTTCGAGCCAAGGCCACGGCGGCGCTGGCGTTGTCGCTATAGCCGTCGGCGCCGATCTCGTCGGCGTACTGCTGGGTGATCGGGGCGCCGCCGATCATCACTTTCGTTTTGTCGCGGATGCCGGCCTTTTCCAACGCCTGGATAACCGCCTTCATCATCGTCATGGTGGTGGTCAACAGGGCGGACAGGGCAACGATGGAGCCCTGCTTCTCTTTGGCCGCCTCGACGAAGCGGTCCGGGGAGACGTCCACGCCCAAATCGACCACTTGGAAGCCGCCGCCTTCCAGCATGGAAGCCACCAGGTTCTTGCCGATGTCGTGCAGGTCGCCCTGCACCGTGCCGATCACCACCCGGCCCACCGGCTCCGCCCCCACCGCCTTGAGCATCGGCGTGATGAGCTCGAGCGAGGTCTTCATGGCCCGGGCGGCGATGAGCAGTTCGGGCACGAAATAATCGTTGCACTCGAACCGCTTGCCGACCTCGTCCATAGCGGGAATCATGTACTTCTGGACCAGCTCGGTGGGATCGACCTTGGCCGCCAGGGCGGCCTTGGTGACCTCTTCAGCCTTCTTGGCATTGCCTGTCAAGATTGCGTTGTACAACTCCGAATAGTCGGACATTGGAATCACTCCCAGGACAGAACCGGATGACTTCAGTCCACGACATTGCTACCATAATACCACCGGGCATTGGCCGCCACCAGTGGGGTCGCGGCCCATTTTGGGTCCTGGACAGGGTTCGCGATGGATCAGACGTCGCTCGGCAACGTGCGCCAAATTGCTTTTCGGCCGATCGGCCCGTATACTGGCCTCCTGTACGGCGACCTTCAACCTTGCAGGAGAACGCTATGGCTCCGCGCCACGACCTTGAACGTACCTCGTCGTCACGGCGGCAATTCTTGCAGAAATCGCTGCTTTCGGGGGCGGCGGCCTGTGGCGCCCTATCGATGGCCCGCGGCGCCCACGCCGCCGGCAGCGACGTGATCCAAGTGGGTTTGATCGGCTGCGGCGGCCGCGGCACCGGAGCCGCCGGCAACGCTATGAACGCCGGCAAGGACGTCCGCCTGGTGGCCATGGCCGACTTGTTCGCGGAGCCCATCAAGATCCACCGGGCATTGCTGAAGAAATCGCATCCCGCCCAGACCCTGGTCGACGACGACCACTGCTTTGTAGGCTTCGACGCCTACCGGAAGCTGATCCAGAGCGGCGTCGACGTGGTGCTCATCGCCGTGCCGCCGCATTTCCATCCCCCCTTCCTGAAAACCGCCATTGAGGCCGGCAAACACACCTTCTGCGAGAAGCCGCACGGCATCGACGTGCCGGGCATGAAGATGTCGATGGCGGCCGCCGAGGAGGCCAAAAAGAAGAAGCTCTGCCTTCTCTCGGGCTTGTGCTGGCGATTCGACCCGGGCGTTCGCGAGGCCATGAAACGGGTCCGCGACGGGGCCATCGGTGAGATCATCGCCATCCAAGAAAAATACCTCACCACGCCCTACGGGCTCCGCAAGCGTCAGCCGGGCTGGAGCGAGTTGGAGTTCCAGTTCCGCGATTGGTATCACTTCAACTGGCTTTCGGGCGACCAAACCGCCCAGCAACTGATCCACAGCACCGACAAGGCTTCGTGGGCGTTGGGCGACGTGCCGCCGCAAGCCGCCTGGGGCATGGGCGGCCGCCAGGTGTGCCTCGGTCCCGAGTATGGCGACCAGTTCGACCATCACGCCGTGGTCTTCGAGTATGCCAACGGCGTGCATGTGTTTGGTTATTGCCGCGACATGCTCGGCTGCTGCAACGAGACCTCGGATGTGATCTTCGGTACCCAAGGCCGCGCCGTCCTGCCCAGCCGGCCGCGAATCGAAGGCCGGAAACCGTGGCGGTATGAGGGTCCCAAGCCCAGCATGTACGATGTCGAGCACAAGGAATTCTTCGACGCCATCCGCAGCGGCAAGCCGTTCAACTGCGGCGATTACATGCACACCAGCTCCATGTTGGCCATCCTGGCCCAAATGGTCTGCTACACCGGTCAGCGGATCAGTTGGGAGGACGCCCTCAAGTCACAATTGAGTTTCGCCCTGCCGCGTTACGCCTGGGACGTCGAGCCGCCGGTGAAGCCCGGCGCCCACGGCCGCTACGCCACCGCGATGCCGGGGATCACCAAGCTACGCTAACGGGAGTTTGCTACCATGACCAACCCATTTCGTATCCTCTTCTATCTGGCCGCGCTCACGGCTGCCTGCTTCGTTACGCTGATCTCTGTGGCTCGCGCGGAACAAACCCTCCCCTTGCGCGACGGCTGGAAGCTCCAGTCGGCGGCCAAAGTCAGCGCCGACGGCGCAGTCCTGTCGAGCCAGCAGGCCTCGACCGACGGGTGGTACACTACTAGCGTGCCCAGGACCGTCCTGGCCGCCTTGGTCGATAACGGCGTTTGCCCCGATCCCTTCTACGGGGACAACCTCACCCGGGCCCCGGGCTACCGTGCCGGCCGCTGGATGGTCATGCCGGCGGACAGCCCGTTCCGCAAGCCCTGGTGGTATCGGCTGGTTTTCGACATTCCCGCCGATTACGCCGGCCGGCAACTGACGCTTTGCTTCGACGGCATCAACTATCGGGCAAACCTTTGGCTGAACGGCCGGAAGGTCGCCGACGCGAAGGACGTGATCGGCATGTTTCGCCGCTTCCGGTTCGACGTAACCGCCACCGCCAAGCCCGGCCGGAAGAACTATCTGGCCGTCGAGGTCATCGGCCCCGCCCAAGGCCCGGAGAAACGCTACAACACCAAGCAGATCGAGGCCACCACCGGCTGGGACGACCACTGCCCGCAGCCGCCCGACGCCAACATGGGCATCTGGGAAAAGGTCTATCTGAAGGCCACCGGCCCGGTGGCGGTCCACAATCCGTTCGTACTGCCCGATCTCGAAATCCCGTCGCTGGCCAAGGCCAGCCTCACCGTCTCGGCGCAGATCGTCAATCTCACCGATCAAGCGGTGGAAACGGAACTGCAAGGGAAGATCGAGAATATCAGCTTCGCCAAGCGCGTCTCGCTGGCGGCCAAGCAGTCGCGGTGGGTGAAATTTGAGCCGAAAGAATACCGGCAGCTTAATATCGCCAAGCCGCGGGTGTGGTGGCCGAACCCGATGGGGCCGCAGGAGCTCTATCGGCTCGATTTGACCGCGAACGTTGACGGCAAGACTTCCGACTCCGCCGCCACGCGGTTTGGCATCCGCAAGATCACCAGTGCTTTGAACCAAGAAGGTTGGCGGAAGTTCCAGGTCAACGGCAAGGACGTGCTCATCCGCGGCGGGGCCTGGATGACCTGCGACATACTCCTGCGTTTCTCGCATCGCCGCTACGACGCCCTGATCCGCTACGCCAAAGAGGCGAACCTCAATATGCTCCGCTCCGAAGGTTTTTCGATCCGCGAGACCGACGAGTTTTACGACCTCTGCGATCGGCACGGGGTGATGGTCACCCAGCAGCTTTTTGGCCGCAGCATCCCGGACGAGCCGCTGGCGGTGGCGTGCGTGAAGGACACCATCCTGCGGATCCGCAACCACCCCAGCCTGGTCCACTTCCTGGGACACGACGAGACCTATCCCACGCCTTCGCTCGACAAGGCCTATCGCGGCCTGATCGCCCGGTTCATTCCCGACCGAAGCTACCAGCCGCACTCGGGCGCGTTCAACGTCAACGAGCGGCTCAAAACCGGCGGCACCCGGACCGGCACCCGCGAGCTGTGGACGTTCGCCAACCCGTCGAAGTATTACACCGGCAAGAACGACGGGGCCTGGGGCTTCGCCCAGTCGGGCGGCATCGGCGGCATCGTGGCCCCCTACGAGAGCATCCGCCGCATGTTGCCCGAAAAGGACCAGTGGCCCGTCACCAATTCCGATTGGTCGCTGCACACGGTCGCCCAGGGCATTCACTATTTCGACGTGCTCTTGCAGCAGCTCGACGCCCGCTACGGCCCCTCCGACGGCATTCGGACCTTCTGCAAGAAGGCCCAAACGATGAACTATGAGTGCGCCCGCGCCATGTTCGAAGCCTACGGCCGCAACAAGTACCGCGCCACCGGCATCACCACCTGGAAATACGACGTGGCTTGGCCGGCGGCCATGACCTGGCAGTACGTCGACTGGTATCTCAACGTCGGCGGCGCCTACTACGGTGCCAAGAAAGCTTGCGAGACGCTCCACGTGCAGTATTCTTACGACGACGGCTCGGTCTGGGTGGTCAACGGCCGTTACCG
>JAJYGU010000352.1 GCA_021784975.1 Planctomycetota bacterium | reverse complement strand
TGACCGGCTTCCGGAGATTGCCGGCCGGGGCCGACGCCGGCAATCGCGGGCAGAACTGATCGCAGCCGGAGCATGTTGAAGAAATACGGTTGTTCGTCGGTGGGGGGCTCATAGTTCAAGGGCAAGTTGCTGACGCGACGATTGAGATCGTCGCGGGAAGACGCCGATAAGACGGATTCCAGGATTGGTTGCTCCGCCGGCTCGCCCGGCACGATCGCCAGCTTGTAGTGCAACTGGGCGCAAACGCTCTTCATTTCCTGGATATCGGCGGCATCGAAGGGCGTCCGGCGAATCAACAGCGTCGACAGCCGCCAATTGGTGACTAGCATCAGGTGCGAGCGGGGATCCTTGACGCCCATGTCCAGCAAGGCGGCCACGGCCAGACTGACGATGCGGCCCGTTTCCCCCAACTCTCTTTCGCTGTGCCACCGCGAGACGGTGAAGATGCCCTTCTCCGACAGCCGGCTCAAGAAGACTTTCCAGGCTTCCACCGTGTAGATCGCGTTTTCCGACAAGGAGTAGGCCCCGGCCCCGGTAGCGGCCCAGGTGTCGATGAGCGACATCTGCAGCAGGTCGAAGCGCTCGGTGGATCGCGACAAATAACTGCGAGCCTCGTCCACCACCAGTCGAACCCCGGGCCGATCGATACCCGCAAAATCGTGGAACCGTCTCTTCAAGAGATCCACGAAAATCGGGTTCAATTCGATGCCCAGCACCTGCTTGTGGCCAAAGAGCAAGGCGCATTGAATGTCGCGGGCGCCCCCCACCCCGATCACACAGGCCTTTCCGGTGGGACGCAGGTAGTGGGCCACACTGGTCACGTCGTAGCGAAGGTGTTGGATGTCCTCCGGCTGGTGAAACTGGCGCAGGCTGGTGCCCGCCGCGCCGTCGATATTCATAAAGTATTGCGTCGAGGCCCCCTCGGGCTGGAAGACTTCGCTCGGTCCCCAGAGTTGCGGCCAGGCCAAGGTTTGGTGATAGCAGGTGACACGCGAGAACGAGTTCCACTTCTCATACAGGTATAGCGAGCTGGGCTCCATTCTCCCTTTGACGAACAGCGGGCGAACGCCGTGATACTGCGACCTGTTGAGCATGGCCGCCAAGGCCAGAACGGCGAGAAGAGACAAGGTCCGCCACTGGAGTTTTGGTCCGCCGCCTGCCCGCCGCAGACACCAGGCGGCCAAGGCGGCGATCACACCGGTCAGCAGCAACAGGCTGGGGGCATCCAGCCAAGCCAGCGCCGCCAGTACAAACACGCAGCCCAGCGAGGCCCCCAGCAGGTCGGCGGCGTAGAGTTTCCCCACCGGCGCCAACGGCTTGCTTAGCAGCAGGCTGAGGGCTATGCCCGAGAAATAGAAAGGCGCCGCGCAAGCCAGCGTGTCCAGGATCGCCCCCAGCACGAACATGGTGTTCATACTGAATTCCAGCGGGATCAGGCAGAGCACCACCAGCGAGACCGGAACACTCAAGGCAAAGCCCAGGCAAGCGGTCGCTGCCTCCCCGGCTGCGGTTTGGCGGACGAAGCGCGTCGGCTGAAGGTAAACTCGGATCGCGCCGGCGGTCATCCCCAGCATGGCCACGGCCACCGCGAAAAAGGCCAGATAGTACCAGGTGATGACGCTCAGCAGGCGGGTCAGGGTGATTTCGAACACCAGCGTCGCAAACGCCGCCCAGAACATTCCCGCGTAAAGCCACATGAGCCGTCTCTCCTTGGGCCGGCAAGGCCTCGACTAACAAGTATAGCACGTCACCGATCCTAATCGGGGATGCGCACCGTGTTCGAAGCCGCGTCGAAGCGAATGGCATCGCCCGGCTCGGGCGGCAGGAAATAACGATGGAAGGTCCACTGGTCGCCCAACGGCATCAGGAAGGCGTCGAAATGCTGAACGTTTTCGACTTCGAGGTACGAGAGCCGGCTTGCGCCCCCTTCCACGATCTGGTTCAGACCGAAATAGGGTCGGGAGGAATGAATGACCGGCACCAGCGCGTCGCTGCGGCCATGAACGATGATCGCCGGTCTGCCCCCGAGATTGCCAGTCAACCGCACCTGGTCGACGCTGGCCCGTACCGCGTCGGCCCAGGCACTCGAGCGGCTCCAGAGACTCCGCGACCTTTCGCCCCGAGGAAGGCGTAATCGCCGTTGACGTCAATGGATGCCCCCCCATTTTCGCTCCGGCCCTGGAAGGAATCGCCCTTTCCAACTATGATAGGTGGAGCATGGGAATTCCGCAGGTGGTGATCGTCGGACGGCCCAACGTGGGCAAGTCGAGCGTCTTCAACTGGCTGGTGGGCAAGCGCCTGGCCATCGTGGATTCTACGGCCGGAGTGACCCGCGACCGAGTCACCCACTTGATCGAGTCCGAGGGCCGCTTCTTTGAGCTGGTCGACACCGGCGGTATGGGTGTTGAGGACGTCGACGACCTCACCGAGCAAGTCGAGGATCAGATCCAGACGGCGGTGGAGTCGGCCCAGCTTGTCTTGTTTGTGGTCGACGCCCGCGATGGCCCGGTCCCGCTGGATCAGGAGGTGGCCAAGCGGCTGCGGTACCTGACCGCCCCGGTGGTGTTGGTGGTCAACAAGACCGACTCGCCCCGCTACGAGGCCCAAGCCGACGAATTCTACCGCTTTGGCCGCAAGATGGTGCGGGTCAGTGCGAAGGTCAATCGCGGCAAAGACGAGTTGATGCAGGAGATTCGCCAGCATTTGCCCGATCCGTCAACGGGGGCCCAGTGGTATGTCACCCCGGTGATGAAGTTGGCGATCGTGGGGCGGCGAAACACCGGCAAGAGCACGTTGGTGAACACCTTGGCCCGGTCCAAGCGGATGATTGTCAGCGAGGTGCCGGGCACGACCCGCGACAGCGTGGACGTGCGGTTCGAGCTCGACGGCAAGGCGTTTCTGGCCATCGACACCCCCGGCTTCCGCCGCCCAAAGAGCGTGGTGACCGACGTAGACTTCTATAGCACCCACCGCGCCCAGCGGAGCATCCGCCGGGCCGACGTGGTGGCCCTGTTCTTTGATCCGACGCAACGGATCAGCAAAGTCGATAAGCAACTCTGCGAGTACATCGCCCAGCAGTACAAACCGTGCCTGTTCGTAGTCAACAAGTGGGACCTGATCGCGGGCAGCATGCCCACCGAAAAGTGGGTCCGCTATTTGCGCGACAATTTCCGGTCCCTGTTGTATGTGCCGATTGCGCTTCTCACCGGCAGGACGGGCAAGAACGTGAAGGCGATGCTCAACCATGCGCAGATGCTGTTTCGGCAGTCGTTGAAACGGGTGCCGACCGGGCAGTTGAACAAGGTCGTTCAGGCGGCGCTCACCGGGAACCCGCCGCCGGTCCATCAGAACCGCCGCCCCAAGATCTTCTACGCCACCCAGGTGGCCGCCCAACCGCCCACGGTCGTCCTGTTTTGCAACGATCCGCGGGCGATCTCCAGCCAGTATCAGCGGTATCTGTTGCGGGTGTTCCGCGAGCAGCTCGAGTTCGACGAGGTGCCCATCAAACTCTACCTCCGTAAGCGGGAACACGAAGTGCGGCCGGCGGACGCCAACGCCGTAGCCGAGGAGTAGCTGGATGGAGGAATCGCCATGATTGTGGGAGTGCCCAAAGAGATCAAGCGGGACGAGTATCGCGTGGGACTGTTGCCGGTCGGGGTCGAAGAACTAATCCGCGCCGGACACCAGGTACTGGTCGAGGCCGGGGCCGGAGTCGGATCGGGACTGGCCGATGCCGAATATGCACGGCATGGCGCGGAATTGGTGGCCACGGCGGAAGAAGTGTTTGGCCGGGCGGAGATGCTGATCAAGGTGAAGGAGCCGCAGCCGACCGAAGTGGCCCTGCTGCGCCGCGGGCAAATTGTGTTCACTTACTTCCACCTGGCCGCCGATCGCCAGTTGACCGAATCGCTCTTGGCCAGCGGTTGCATCGCGGTGGCCTACGAGACGCTCTCGGATGATCGGGGGCGGCTGCCGCTGCTGACGCCGATGAGCGAGGTGGCCGGGCGAATGAGCATCCAGGAGGGGGCCAAGTACCTGGAGCGGCCTCAGATGGGCCGCGGCATCTTGTTGGGGGGCGTGCCCGGGGTCGAGCCGGCCCACATCACCATTCTGGGCGGCGGCGTGGTGGGGGCCAATGCCGCCCGAATCGCCGCCGGCTTCGGCGCCAACATCGGCCTACTGGACATCGACATGGATCGGCTTCGCTACCTCGACGAAATCATGCCGCCCAACGTGACCACCCTCTTCAGCGACCGACACACGATCCGTGAGCAGCTTCGGCGGGCGGACTTGGTGATCGGGGCTGTGCTCGTGCCGGGGGCCAAGGCGCCCCATTTGATCGAGCGGGAGGACCTGGAGCTGATGAAGCCGGGCAGCGTGATTATTGACGTGGCGGTGGACCAAGGCGGCTGTGTGGCCACTACCCGTCCCACCACCCACAGCAACCCGACCTTCGTGGTGGACGAAGTGTTGCACTACTGCGTGGCCAACATGCCCGGAGCCGTGGGCCGGACCAGCACCTTCGCCCTGTGCAACGTCACCTTGCCGTGGGCGCTGCAGATCGCCGACCGCGGCCTGCTCTGTGCCGCCGACAGCCTGCCGCCGGTCGCCCGGGCCATCAACCTCTACGAGGGTGAAGTGACCAACCGTGCGGTTGCCGAGACCTTCTCTCTGGCGTACAATCCGCGCTTCCAGAAGTAGGGCAAAGGGGACTGTCCCGAGTTTCGCCGCGGGGAGGACTTTTCCTCGGCAATCAACGTGTTCGCCGCGAAAATGGGACTGCCCCCTTTGGTTGACAGAAGGAGATTTTCATGCCGGAAGCGAAGGCGCCCTTAGTCGGCCTTGTGATCGGCAGCGACAGCGATTGGCCGAAGGTCAGGGCGGCGGCCGATGCCCTCGAGGAGTTCGGGGTGGCCTATGAGGTGCGGGTGATGAGCGCCCATCGCACGCCGGAGTTGGTCCGGCAGTACTCCACCATGGCGGCGGCGCGGGGGCTGAAAGTCGTCTTGGCGGCCGCCGGTGGAGCGGCCCATCTGGCCGGCGTGGTGGCTTCGCATACTTCGCTGCCGGTGATTGGCATCCCCGTGCCCACCGAGCTTTCCGGTGGGCTGGACTCGCTGCTTTCCACCGCGCAGATGCCCGGCGATGTGCCGGTGGCCACGGTGGGGGTAGGCGGGGGCGGTCCGCGGAATGCCGGCCTGCTGGCGGTGGAGATCCTCGCTCTGGCCGACGTAATGTTGCAGACCAAATTGACGGAATTCAAACATAAATTAGGGGAAAAGGTTGGCGCCAAGGACGCAGCTTTGCAACACGCGTTGCAAAGAGAGAAAAGGTAGGTCCAACGTATTCTCTCGCTTGCGAGACACACAAATGACAGAACTGATGAACGGCTTTAAGACGTTGCACTGGGTGGGTGGAGTGGATGGTCATTTGCGATTGATCGATCAGACGCGATTGCCGGCCGAGTTTCTTGAAATTGATTGCCGCGACGTGGCCACCGTCTGGGAGGCGATCAAGGTCCTCCGCGTCCGCGGTGCGCCGGCCATCGGACTGGCGGCCGCCTACGGCGTATGCCTCGGCCTGCAGACCGTGCTCGGGGCCGACCAAGCCGACTTCTTTGGTCGTCTGAAGGAAGTGGCTGACTACTTGGCCGGCAGTCGGCCGACGGCCGTCAACCTGTTCTGGGCGCTGGATCGGATGACCCGCAAGGCAGAATCACTGCGCGGCAGGCCGCCGGCCGAGATTGCGGCCGCGCTGTTAGCCGAGGCACACGCCGTCTACGAGGAAGACCGGCAGATGTGCCGTGCTATCGGCCGGCACGGTGCGGCCTTGTTGCAAGACGGACAAGGCGTTTTGACGCATTGCAATGCCGGCGGGCTGGTCACCTCCGGCTACGGCACTGCCTTGGCGGCGGTCTATACGGCGGCGGAATCGGGCAAGAAGCTGCATGTCTACGCCGACGAAACCCGGCCCCTGCTGCAAGGCGCTCGCTTGACGGCCTGGGAGCTTCAGCGGCGGGGAATCGACGTCACCGTGATCTGCGACAACATGGCCGCCCAGGTGATGCGCGAAGGACGAGTCCAGGCGGTCGTCGTCGGAGCCGACCGGATCGCCGCCAACGGCGACACGGCCAACAAGATTGGCACTTATGGGGTGGCCTTGCTGGCCTCCGCGCACCGCATTCCTTTCTACGTGGCGGCCCCCAGCAGCACCTTCGATTGCTCGCTGGCCGACGGGACGGCGATACCGATCGAGCAGCGCAACCCGAACGAGGTGACGGACGGGCTGGCGGGCCGGGTCGCTCCGGAAGGAGTAGCGGTTTATAATCCTGCCTTTGACGTCACCCCGGCATCGCTGATTACCGCAATCGTCTGCGAACGCGGCGTGATTCGACCGGTCAGCCGCGAGGCGGTCGCAGCCGTCCTCGCCGGTTGAGATCGCTGGCAGACCCAGTGCCGACGCCGCTCCCCGGCAACGCCACTTGATCCATCGCCGGTCGCCCCTAAAATATGGCAACGGGCCAAAAGGCGCGATCGCATCGCCAATGTACGAGACCTTCGAGCACACGGCCGACGTCGGGTTACGGGTGCGAGCTACCACCCTCAGCGCGCTGTTCGAGGACGCCGGT
>JAJYGU010000470.1 GCA_021784975.1 Planctomycetota bacterium | reverse complement strand
TCTTGGACGGCCGCTTAGGCTGAATTATCTGGGCAGGGCAGGAAACGCGGGAGAGGGGAGGGAAAAGACAGATTGCCGGATGAAAATTGAAAAATGCAAATGGTATGCGAGGGCCGTAGACTCTCAGCCTTCCGCCTTCCGCCCTCCGCCCTCCGCCCGATCCTGTCCCTCCGCGCCCAACCGGTTGCCGGGCCGGAGGGCGTGGCCGCGGAGGAACTCATCGACCGCCATCGCCCTCTTGCCAGCCGGCTGGACGTTTCGGGGGGCGACCGCGCCTCGGCCGCAGGCGATCACCAGCCGCTGGCCGCCGGCCGCGACGACCGTGCCGGGCGGGACGCCGGTTGAGCAGTCGAGGACCGTCATCGGGCCGAGGATCAGCCTGAGCGGCGGCCCGCCGGAATGATGCCAAAAGGTATAGCTCGCCGGCCAGGGCACCAAGGCGCGAACCTGGTTTTTGACGGCCACTGCCGGCCGCGACCAGTCGATCAGCCCGTCGGTCTTCTTCAGCCGCGGGGCCTTGCTGGCCAAGGTGGCGTCCTGGGCCAGCGGCTGCACGGTCCCGCCTTCGAGGGCCTCGATCGTTTGGCAGACCAGCCGCGCCCCGACCTCGGCCAGCCGCGGCTCCAACTCTTCGGCAGTCTCCTCGGCGCCGATCGGCACCCGCGCTTGGGCGACGCACGGCCCGGCGTCGAGTTGCGGCGTCATGTGGATGATCGTCACCCCGGTTTCCGTATCGCCGTGGTAGATGGCCCACTGGATCGGGGCCGCGCCGCGGTATTTCGGCAAGAGCGAGGCGTGCAGGTTGATGCCGCCATGCCGGCAGGCAGTTAACGTGGCCGACGAGAGGATCTGTCCGTAGTCGCAGACCACCAGCAGATCGCCGTCCCGCCGGGCTAGCGCCGCCTGAAACTCCGGCTGATTGACGTCTTCGGGATCGAGGATCGGCGTGCCGTGCTCGGCTGCGATCTCGCGGAGACAACTGATCGGCGGCACCGGCCGGCCGCGATGGGTGCGCAGCGGCGCGGTCACCAGCGCCGCGACCGTGTGGCGCGTCTCGTACAAGGCACGAAAGGTGGGGACCGCAAACGGCCCCGTGGCCATCAGGATTAGCCGCATGGCTCGACCAAAACACACGCCCCTCTCCCTTTGGGAGGCGGGTAGGGGATGAGGGTTGTGCTGCGTAAGAGCCTGCGGAGGCGTCCCCTCACCCTAACCCTCTCCCGGAGGGAGAGGGGACGCGGTCTAGGTCCGCAACGCTTCCAGTTCGTTCAGCCGGGCGAAAATTTGCGGATCTTCCGGAATCACGCCCCGCCGACGATCGCCCTGGAACTGCAATTCGAGGTCGCGCAATTTCTCCTTGATCGACAACAACGCGGCCGGGCTGAGCCGGTCGATGAACAGCACGCCGTCGAGGTGATCGTACTCGTGTTGGGCGGCGCGGGCGAACAACCCCGTCAGCTCATAGGTCAACTCCTGGCCCGCGAGGTTGTAGGCCGACAGAGTAACCTTTTCCGAACGCCTCACCGGGGCGAAAATCTCCGGAAAACTCAAACAGCCTTCTTCGGCCTCGGCGGTGCCGTGCCGCTTGGAGATCACCGGATTGATAAAGGCATGCTCCTGCCCCTTGCTGGGATCGCCTTCCAGATTCAGCACGAACAAGCGATAGGGGAGATCGACCTGGTTGGCGGCCAAACCGATCCCCTTCTGCTGGTACATCAGAGCGAACATCTCGCGGACGATCTTCCCCAGCTCTGCATCCACGCGGCGAAGCGGTTTCGACTTGTGCCGCAAGGCCGGATGGGGGTAATTAACAATCCGCAACACGGCGAACTCCCGGATCTAAGACCATCCCAATTATAGGGCCGTGCCGGACCTTGGCGAAGGGGAGGCTGGCGCGTGCTGTATAGCACGCGTCATGGCGCCTGATTATAATGGTCCGATCGGCGTTCTGACGGTGCGAAGCAACACAATTCTTGCAAGGAGATGGGCAACATGAAGACCATCGGCATTGGTCCTGTTACCTCGTTAGGCGGCCGCGGCCTGATCGGCCTGCGGCTTTCGATTGCTGCCGCCGTGCTGGCCGTAATGTCGGCTGCCACGGCAAATGCCCGGGAATACGAGAGTGGAATCCCCTGGCCGGAGCCGAAGATCGTGACTCCGCCCAGCCAGCCGGGGGCTCCGCCCAGCGATGCGATTGTGCTGTTCGACGGCAAGGACCTCTCGCAATGGGTCGGCGGCGACAAATGGATCGTCCAAGACGGTTACGCCGAGACCGCCAAGGGCGACATCCACACCAAGCGCGCCTTCGGCAACTACCAACTTCACTTGGAATGGGCCGAGCCGGCGAAAGTCGTCGGGCACGGCCAGGGACGCGGCAACAGCGGCGTTTATCTGGGGCTGTTCCAAAACAACGGTATGTATGAGCTCCAGGTGCTCGACTCCTACCACAACACCACCTACTTCGACGGCCAGTGCGGCGCCATCTACAAGCAGCATCCGCCGCTGGTCAACGTTTGCCGCAAGCCTGGCGAGTGGCAGTCGTACGACGTGATCTTCGAGGCCCCGCGGTTTAGCGCCGACGGCAAATTGCTCCGTCCCGCGTTTGTCACCGCCCTGCAAAATGGGGTGCTCATCCAGAACCACTTCCAGCTCATCGGCGGCACCTCCTGGGACCTGGTGCCCAAGTACACCCCTCACGCCGCGAAGTTGCCGATTGGTTTGCAGTATCACCACAATCGAGTGCGCTACCGCAACATCTGGATCCGCGAGGTACCGCCCAGCGACGCCCCGCCGCCGAAGAAGGCGAAGTAGTTCGATTGGGATTTTGGGTTTAGGTGCGATGCCGTCCCCGCGCGCGGGTTGTCCGCACGGGGGTGAATGGCCTAACATCGTGCGCCGAGCCCCCCCGCCGCCGACATCTTTGGCACAACCGCACCGGGTTCAACCCTCCGTGGCGGCTAGAGGTTTTCCTGTGGTTTCGAACAGCACGGAGTATGACCTAGGCTTTACTCAGCGAGACACATTTGGAGGGGCATCTCGTGAAAAAGCACATCCTGATCGTTGACGACGATGAAGGCATCCTCGATTCCCTGAGGCGGGCGTTGCATCGTTGCGGCGACCAATGGTCACTGACGTTTGCCTCCGGGGCCGAGTCGGCCTGGCAGCAGTTGCTCGACGCCAGCTATGACGCGGTGGTGGCCGACGTCCGCATGCCCGGCTTGGGGGGCATGGAACTTCTGGAGCGCATGCAGCAGACCGAGAGGACCCGCGGCGTCCCGGTGGTCATGCTGACCGGCGACGACGACCGCGAGTTGAAGGGCCAGGCCCTGGAGCTTGGGGCCATGGACCTGTTGAACAAGCCGGTTGATCTGCGGGAATTGATTGCCCGGCTGCGAAGCGTGCTGCGGCTGAAGGACAATCTCGACGGCCTCCGCGAGGCCAACGATCGGCTGGAAAAGAAGGTGCTTCGCCAGGACCTCGATCTGGCCCATTCGCGGATGAACGTGGTCTGCCGGCTGGGCATGGCGGCCGAATATCGCGACGAGGTCACCGGCAACCACGTGGTGCGGGTGGGCTGCTATAGCCGGGCGATCGCCGCCCAGCTTGGCCTGTCGCCGGCCTATCAGCAGATGCTGTTGCTGGCGGCCCCTTTGCACGATATCGGCAAGATCGGCATCCCCGACAGCATCCTGTTGAAAGACGGCCCGTTGAGCGACGCGGAATGGACGATCATGCAGCGTCACTGCGAGATCGGCGAGCGGATCATCTGCGACCGCTCCAAGACGGTCGCTCCCCTGTTCGTCGAATGGCGGGCCGACGAACTGGCGGCCGGAGATGGCCCGGATTCCAGCGATCCCGTCCTGGAGATGGCGGCCAGCATCGCCTTGAACCACCACGAGTGGTGGGACGGCAGCGGCTATCCGCGTCGCCTGGCGGGCGCGCAGATTCCGCTGGAGGCCAGGATCGTGGCCGTGGCCGACGTGTTCGACGCCCTGATCTCCAACCGCCCTTATCGTCCGGCCCGATCCGAGGAGGAAACGCTGTTGATCATGGCCGGCACTGTCGGCACCCACTTCGATCCCCAGGTGCATCGCGCCTTTACACAGTCGCTGGCCCAGATCCGCGACATCCGCGCGAAATTGGCGGACGAGGTGGATGTTTTCCCGGTCATCGCCGAAGGCGTGGCGGTATGAATCGCGTCTCCACAGGCTGGGGACTGGCTCATTTTTTTCGGCCGGCTTCGCAAGGCCCCATCAATCCGCGTGAAGGCCGAAAAAAATGTGCCTGTCCCCTTGCGTCCGCATCCTGTTAGTCGACGACGAGCCCAACAACCTTCAGGCCTATCGACGGATCTTGCGGCGACAATTCCAGATCGAAACCGCCGCGAGTGCGCGGGAGGCGCTGGAAGCCGTCCGGCAGCGTGGTCCGTATGCGGTGGTGGTGGCCGACGCGCGGATGCCGCAGATGACGGGCATCGATCTGTTGAGCGAAATCCGCCAACTGGCCCCGGGCACCGTGCGGATCATTTTTACCGGCAACGCCGATCAGCAGACCGTGGTCGACGCCTTTACCCGCGGCCAGGTGTTTCGCTACCTGAACAAGCCCTGCTCGCCCCGCGCGCTGGCCGAGGCCCTCCAGGCCGGACTGGCGGCGTATGCGCGCCAGGCGGCGAAATCTGGATCTCGAAGCACGAAATCCGAAACGAGTGTGTAGGGTGTAGGGTGGGTCGAGCGGAGCGAGCGCCACCAATTGATTCAGAAGACGCGGTGGGGCTCGCCGACCAAGGCTTTGCCTCGGTGCCCGTCGACCCACCCTACCAGGACCCAGGTTTGCCGCCATGCCCGAGACCCCGCCCTGCCGCGTTCTCTATATGGAAGACGACGCCGCCCAGGCACGGCTGGTGCAGAAGTGTCTCGAGCGCGAGGGGTATAGCGTGGACGTGGCCCTGGACGGCCTGGCCGGCCTGGGCTGCTACGGCGAGAAGCCCTACCAGGTGGTGGTCGTCGACCAGACGATGCCCTTGCTCAGCGGGCTGGAGGTGATCCGCGGCATGCTCGCCCGCGGGCCGTTGCCGCCGACCATCATGGTCACCGGCACCGGCAGCGAGCAAATGGCCGTCGAGGCCATGAAGCTGGGGGTGAGCGACTACCTGGTCAAGGATCTGCAAGGGGGCTTCATCCGGCTGCTGCCGCTGACCATTGGCCGGGCGCTGGCCCAGCAGCGGCTGCTCGAGGAGAAACAGCAGGCCGAAAAAGACCGCAAGCGCATGGAACAGGAGCTGTTCCAGGCGCAGAAGCTGGAGTCGATTGGACAGCTCGCTGCCGGCATCGCCCACGAGATCAATACCCCCATCCAATACATCGGCGACAACCACCACTTCCTGCAAGACGCCTTCGCGGACCTCGCCGCGCTGATGAGCCTCGGCGATCGCCTATTGGAGGCCGCCAAGCAGAGCAAAATCGCCGAGGATCTGGTGCGCCAACTGGAGAGCAAACGCAACGCCATCGAGCTGGACTATCTGACCCAGGAAATTCCCAAAGCCATTCGCCAGTCGCTGGAAGGCGTGGAACGGGTAGCCAGTATCGTAGGGGCCATGAAGGAGTTTTCGCACCCTGGCTGCCAGGAAAAGCAGGCCGTCGACCTCAATCACGCCATCCAGAGCACGCTGACCATCTCGCGCAACGAGTGGAAATACGTGGCCGACGTGAACACCGATTTGGACCCGCTGCTCCCGACGGTGCACTGCTTGCCGACCGAAATCAACCAGGTCGTTTTGAACGTGGTGGTCAACGCGGCCCATGCGGTGGCCGATGCACTGAAGGCCCGCCAGCAGACCCGCGGAACGATTAGCGTCCGCACTCGGCGCGACGGCTCGTGGGCGGAGATTCGGGTGGAGGACACCGGCACCGGGATTCCCGAAGCCGTCCAATCGCGGATCTTCGATCCGTTCTTCACCACCAAGGAGGTTGGACAGGGGTCAGGCCAAGGGCTGGCCATTGCCCGCTCGATTATCGTCGACCGCCACGGCGGCACGATTCGCTTTGAAACGGCCGCCGGGGAGGGGACCACCTTCATTATCCGCCTGCCGATCGAGGGCCGCCCCTCGCCGGAGGCTTCCACGCCTGCCGCCAGCGTCGCGGCTTCTTCGTGAACCTCGTCCCCTGCAACGGTTGTCCCGCTTGACGCTGGGCCGCCGCTTCCCATAGCATAGAAGCTCTCGATGCGGTAAGTCGGGATCGCACTTGGATGATTGCCATGGAAACCGCCAAAGTGGCCGTCGTGGGGTTTGGAACCATTGGGGCCGGCGTCGCCCGGCTCCTGCTCGAGCAGGGGGACCGGATCGCCCGCCGCACCGGCAAACGGTTGGAGCTGGTCCAGGTGGTCGATACGGACCTGAAGCGGCCGCGGAATGTGGTCCTCCCGCCGGGCATCTTGACGCCCGATCTCTCGAAAGTAACCAAGAACCCCGAGATCGTGGCGGCCGTCGAACTGGTCGGAGGGCTGGAGCCGGCCCGCAGCATCGTGCTCCAATTGCTGGAGAGCGGCAAAGACGTCATCACCGCCAACAAGGCCCTTTTGGCCGAGCACGGGCCGGAGTTGTTCGAGACTGCCCGGCGACTGAACCGGTCGATCGCCTTCGAGGCCTCCGTCGGCGGCGGCATTCCG
>JAJYGU010000281.1 GCA_021784975.1 Planctomycetota bacterium | reverse complement strand
CCGAGGGCCGCCAAGATTCCGAGCATCGCCGTGTTCCCGGAGACCTGGCCGCTTTTTTGTGACGTGGTCGCGTAGGCGAGCAGGCAGGCCCCCACCGCAATCGCCACAGCCCCGCCCAATACCTTCGCCCACTGTTTTACGCCGGCGCCGCGGAGCTCGTTGAACAGCAGCCAACCCCAAAACAGCCCGACCAGGCTGTTCGTATTCCACAGCGGAAAGGCGATGGAAAGCCCAACGTTCTTGATGGCAAAGACCGTCAGCGTGTTGGCGACCGCCCAAAGCATGCCGGCCAGAACGGCCCAGACGACCAGGTGCGCCTTCTCGCGGAGGTCGAGCCAGATGTACTCGGTGCCTTTCAACAGCATGGGAACCGTCCAGCGGGCGACGAACACGCCGGCCACCATCCCCAGGCAGATGATATAGGGTGAAACGCCGGTGACGACCAGTTTGGTCGGGGCCTCGGCGGTGCCGAGCCATGCCCCGGCGCCCAGCCCGCAAACCACGCCCAGCCAATGCAGGGAGAACGTGGAATAGCCCGGTTTCGATGGGTTGGAGTTGCTCATAAGCTCGCCCCGTACTGTCGGAAGGCTAGCGGCTGAGGACAATCAGAAGGCTGATCCCCAAGATCAAGACGATGACCGGGAGCCAGAGATGCACGTCGGTCAAGACAGCGGTGATTCGAGAGAATTTCAAGGCGCGCCCCTCCAGAAGACCATAGTATCGGGTAGGATAAAGAACAATCGACCGTACGGGGAACAACAAAAACGCGGTCTTCAATTCTTTCCAATAATACTGTCCGAGCGAACCCCTAACCAGATGCCTCCGCCTCACGAGAAGGTGGTTGGTAGCTGCGCTGGGGCGTACTCCCGGCGAATCAACATCCAGCGCCATCAGGTCTACCAGATTCTTGACAGGCCACGGATGGGGCAGTAGCATAGCGAACTTTGACGACCCTTCAAGCCTTGCGAGGGCATTGAAATGGCAGAGAAAACGACCCCGAGGAAGCGCGCCTCTCGGAAGGCAATGGTGGAGCTCGTTGCCGAGGCGGAAAAGGATGTCGCGGAACGGAAGGAGGCCGAAGCCAAGCCGGAAGAGCGACTGGCAGCCAAGGCCGTCCGCGAGGCAGTAGCGGTGGCCGACGCCCTGTCGAGTGAAGACCTGGTGCGGTCCATCGGGGAGATGAAGGCTACGATTGCCCGCACGTTGGCCCAGCTTGCCGATCGCTTGGAGGAGGAGATCGGCAAGTACGGCCAGATTCGCCGGGCCATTGTCGCCAAGGACGCCGAGTTGCAGGAAATCTATGAGATCCAGCGATCGGCCTCGACGCTGTTGGCGATCATGGAGACCCACGGGCGGCAACAAGAGGAGATGGAGCGGCAGTTTCAAACAGAGAAGGAACAGTTGCAGTCTGAGATTGCGGCGACGCGAATCGAGTGGGAGCACGAGAAGAAGCAGCGCGAGCTAGAGATCAAGGAACGGGATGCCGCTGAGCAGAAACGGCGCCAGCGTGATGCGGAAGAGTACAAGTACAGCTTTACCCGCGAGCAGCAGCTTGCCCAGGATCGACTGAACGACGCGCTGGCCAAGGGCGAGAAGGAATTATCGGAACGGAAGGCACAACTGGAGCGGGAGTGGGCCGAACGGGAGAAGGCCATCGCAGCGCGAGAAGAGGAGTTGGCCCAGCTCCGCGCCCGCGCCGCTGGCTTTGCGGAAGAAGTCAAGGAGGCGACGGATGGGGCGGCAGCCGAGACCACCGCCCAACTTGAGCAGCGGCATCGTGCGGCCGAGGAGCTGCTCCGCGAGCAATTGGAGGGTGAGAAGAAGGTGCTGACGGCCAAGATCGCTGCCCTCGAGCGCACCGTGAACGATCAGGCCGAGCAGCTTGGCCGATTGCAGGAGCAGGCCGAAAAGGCCTATGCGCAGGTGCAGGAAATCGCCGTGCGGGCAATCGAAGGCTCAGCCAGCACCAAGCAGCTCGCCCACCTTCAGCAACTCCTGGCCGACCAGGCCCGCAAGAGCAGTCCCGAACGATGAGACGGGGCCGGGGCAGGCTGTCTCAAGAGAAACTGCACGTCACGTCGGTGCCGGGGTTGAAAGAGTCGATTATCGAACTCACGCTAACCCTCTTCCGGAGGGAGAGGGGACGTGCATGGCCTCGCCCGTCGCCACCTGTCCCCCTAGGCAGGCCGGGGCTGCGGCGTATGATGGAAGATCAGTGCAGCCGAGTCCTGTGCCGCAGGGCGCGGGAGCGGGGGATCCACTGTGCCGGCGGGGCCGGCATTGGGGCGCGGGCCGAGTCGCTCGGCCGGGGCACTTTCAAGCCCTAGCCCGTCAGCTAACCTCGCAGGCAAGGCGGAGCAGGGCGCTTCGCCGGATTTGAAAGGGCCTCCACGTCTTTTGCACTGGCGTTGTGCCCGGTTTGGGGCGTGCCCGTTCGCGGCCCGTCAACTGCCATGTCCAAGGATTCCCAGTCGTCAGTCGCAACAGGCGGCATCGCTAACGGTCTGCGCCGACCGGTGGAAGTGATTATCGTCAGTAGCGTGATGTTCACCTTCATCTCCTACTGGCGGACGGCGGCGGTGGTGCTTTGCGACCTGGCCAGCACGGCCTACTACATCGGCGGGATCGTGGAAAGCGCCATCGGGCCGGCGGCCCCCTGGTTCATCCTGGCGGTGATGCTGTTCAGCTACGCCGTGCGATCGATCTACATTGAAAGCTGCTCGCTGTTCGTTCGCGGCGGCGTCTATCGGGTCGTGAAAGAGGCCATGGGCGGTTTTCTGGCCAAGCTGTCGGTCTCGGCCTTGATGTTCGACTACATCCTCACCGGCCCGATCAGCGGCATGTCGGCCGGGCAATACATCATGGGCCTGCTCTTGGACACCCTGGCCCTCATCCACCCCGATTTCGCCATGTCGCACGATGTCGCCGGCGCTTACCGTCGCTGGGGCGCGGTGTTGATCACCTGCCTTATTACGCTCTATTTCTTCCGGCAGAATCTGATTGGCATCCACGAGTCGAGCGGCAAGGCGCTGAAGATCATGATCGCCACCACCGTCATGGGAGTGATCATTCTCGTCTGGTGTGGAATCACGCTGGCCGTTCGCGGACCGGCTAATTCCATCCGCTGGAAACCGGACCTCGCGCCGAAGCTGGAGCTGAAAGTGGTCACTGCCACCGACCGCATCACCGGCGAGAGGAAAGAGATGTGGCAGCGGGACCCAGCTACCGGCCAATTTGTGCCGCAGATGGAGCGCGACCCACAGGGCCATCTCGTGCCCAAGCCGAAGCTCAACGAAGTCACCGGGCAGCAGGAAGACCCGTTGGGGTTCATCAGTTGGCTCTGGCCATCGCTGGCCAAGAGACTCCACCAACCGGGCAACTGGTGGAGCATCATCGGCGTGATCGGGCTGCTGCTCGCCTTCGGCCATTCGATCCTGGCCATGAGCGGCGAGGAGACGCTGGCCCAAGTGTACCGCGAGGTGGAGTCGCCCAAGCTGCCCAATTTCAAGAAGGCGGCCTTCATCGTCTTCGTATACAGCCTGGTGCTGACGGCCGGCATCTCTTTCCTGGCGGTCGCGATCATCCCGGGCGAAGTTCGCATGAAGGATTACGCCGACAACCTGATCGGTGGCCTGGCGATGTACATGGCCGGTCCGCCGCTGGCGCGGCTGCTGTTGAACGCTTTTGTGGTCATCGTCGGCTTCTTGATCTTGGCCGGGGCGGTCAATACCGCCATCATCGGTTCCAACGGCGTGCTGAATCGGGTGGCCGAAGATGGAGTGCTGCCCGACTGGTTCTTGAAGCCGCACCGCCGCTACGGCACCACCCACCGTCTGCTGTACTTGATTATCATCCTGCAGCTTATTACGATCATTGCCAGCCGTGGCGACATGACGGTGTTGGGCGAGGCTTATGCTTTCGGAGTGGTGTGGAGCTTCGTGTTCAAGGCGGCGGCCATGGTGGTGCTCCGCTTTAAGGACCGCAGCCCGCGCGAGTTCAAGGTGCCGTTGAACATTCGCATCCGCGGGGTGGAAGTGCCGATCGGGCTGAGCGTGGTGTTCCTGATCTTGTTGGTCACGGCGGCCCTCAATTTCCTTACCAAGGAGGTGGCCACCGTCAGCGGTGTGGCGTTCACCGCGCTCTTCCTGACGACCTTCATGATCTCGGAGCGTTACCACGAAAAGAAACGCGGCCAGGCGGCTCACAAACACCTCGAACAGTTCAACCGCCAGACCGCCGACGAGCTGACGCCGGCCGTCTTCCACCTGGATCATCCCTACCGGAAGCTGGTGGCCATCCGCTCCTCGCAGAACCTGTTTATGCTGGAAAAGGCACTGGCCGAAACCGACCCCGAGACGACCGACGTGGTGGTAATGACTGCCAAGAATATCCCGCTGGGAAGCGCGCTGGTGAACCAGCAGGACTTCGACCACTACGACCGCGAGCTGATGACCTCGGTCGTCACCCGCGCCGAGACGGCCGGCAAGCCGGTCAAGCCGCTGATCGTGCCCACCAACAACCCGCTGCACGCGGTCATTAGCGCCGCCAAGCAGTTGCAGGCCCAAGAGCTGATCCTCGGGGCGTCGAACAAGTATACCGCCGACGAACAATTGGAGCAGATCGCCTTCTACTGGATCAATCTGCACGAGGGTCAAATCGCCCCGCTGACGGTCCGCATCCTCAGCCGGACGCGGGACGTGTCGCTCGATCTGGGCGGCGGCAGCCGCATTCCCAAGATCAGCGAGCGCGAGGCCCGCTCGATCGCCGAGTTGCGGTCGGCCGGGGTAGGTATCAACCACGCCGTCTTGGTCCACTTCAACAATCAGGAGAGCAGCGACCTGTTCGAGGCGGTGCTCACCATGCTCGACCCGCAGATCGCCCTGACGGTGGTGTGCTTGCCCGGCAAGCCGGACGAAGCCAAGCCGCCCGACTGGGCGCAGCGCAACGCGGAACAAGCCAAACAGCTCAAGCGGGAAGTGGTGTTTCACGCTCTGCCCGGCAAGGACCCGGGGGCGGAGATTGTCCAGTTCGCCGAGCAGGAAGACTGCGACGCCTTGATCGTGAGCATGAAGTCTTCATCGGTGTGGGAAGAGGGGCCGTCCTTGGACCCCGAGTTCCTGCTGCAGAAGGCGCCGTGCCGGGTCTGTCTGGTGGCTCCGCCGCCGATCCCGCAAACCGTGTCCGATTCATAGGTCGCCGCGTGACAAGAACTTGAGTATACTTGGGAGCGCGGGCGTCTCGCCCGCTACGAAAAATGCGGGTGTCTCATCCGCCAGGAGAAATGCGGGCGAGACGCCCGCGCTCCGTTCCACGGGTATCCGCATGACGGCAGCGCTGCCGGAGGCCGATCGGGAAAAGAGCTGGGTGGCGACCTCTTCGCTGCTGGCGGCCATCCTGCTAACCTCGTTGAAGCTGGCCATCGGCATCTGGACCAACAGTCTGGGCATCCTATCAGAGGCGGCCCACTCCGGGCTGGACCTGGTGGCCGCGGCCGTCACCTTGTGGGCGGTGCGCGTGTCGAGCCAACCCGCCGACCGTGAACACCCTTACGGGCACGGTAAGATCGAAAACCTCTCGGCCCTGTTCGAGACCGTTTTGCTGCTGGTCACTTGCTGCTGGATCGTCTGGGAGGCGGCCGAGCGGCTGCTGGGCAGACACGCCGCCGAGATCAATCCCAATCTGTGGGCCTTCGCAGTGGTCGTGTTTTCCATCCTGATTGACTACTCCCGCTCGCGGGCCCTGCGGCGGGCCGCCGAAAAATACGCCAGCCAGGCCCTGGAGGCCGATGCCCTGCATTTCTCCACCGACATCTGGTCGTCCGCGGTGGTGTTGCTCGGGCTGGCGGGCGTGGCGGTGGGTGAGGGATTCGGCATGCCGTGGTTGGTCAAGGCGGATGCGGTGGCGGCCCTGGGCGTAGCCGCCATCGTGGTCGGGGTTTCCCTACGGCTGGGCAGGAAGTCGGTTGACGATCTGTTGGATAGCGTGCCGAGCGGGCTGCAAGAAAAAGTCATCGCTGCCGCCCAAAAGGTGCCGGGCGTGCAGGAGGTGCGGCAACTCCGTTTGCGGCGGAGCGGACCGGCGGTGTTTGCCGATGTAACGCTGACGGTTGGCCGGGCGGCAGCCTTCGAGCGGGCCCATGACATTGCTCACGAGGTCGAGGCGGCGGTGCATGCGGTCATCCCCAAATCCGATGTGGTGATTCACGTCGAGCCAGTCACGGCCAGTCAAGAAGACTTGAGCACCACCGTTCGTCTGCTGGCTGCCCGGCACGGACTGGGGGCGCACGGAATCCGCATCTGCGAAGAGAACCGGCAGCGCGGGCTGGAACTCCACCTTGAGGTGAGCGACGCCCTCCTGCTCGACGAGGCACATCGGCTGGCCACCGAGTTCGAGCGCGCCCTCCGCCAGACCATACCCGACCTGAAACGCATCGTCACCCACATCGAGCCGGTGGGCGACGCCACCGCCACCATCCACTCCGAGCGGGCCGCCCGGGCGGAAGTCCAAAAGGCGGTGGACGCTTTTTTGAGCGACGCGCCGCTCCGCGTCCGGCCGCACAGCCTTCGTGTGCAGCAAGTCGGCGCCGAATTGTCGGTCTCGCTGCACTGCGCGCTCGATGCGACCACCGCCATCACCGAGGCCCACGACTTGACCGTCCGGCTGGAAGAATATCTTCGCGCTCAC
>JAJYGU010000153.1 GCA_021784975.1 Planctomycetota bacterium | reverse complement strand
TGCTGTTATCCGACTCAAGGCAGGCCAAGCCCTGGCCCTTCTCGAAAGCGACGACGATGACGTGGCGGATAAGGCGCTTGCCGACATGGAAGCTGCCGCTGTCACCTCATCCGCTCCAACGTTTGTGAAACATCTTCGAAAGCGCGTCGGTCGCGATGACTTCATGTCCCTGCTCCGTTTATTGATCATGGTTGTTGACGGGTGCTTCGGAGACGTGCCTGACGCGAAGAATGATCCCGATGGTGCGCGGGATTTAGCCATTCTTGCCAGAGCGACCGGCCTCGACCGATCGCAGCGCCGACCGCCGAAGGGCTTCTTGCCTCTGTTGGTCAGTCATGAGGATATCTGGCGCAGTTTCGCGGACCTTTCGAACGTGATGCGAGGCGACACCATCGCCTCGCAGATTTCAGGGTTGCCGGAAGCCTCGTGGATCGAGGCACGCGACGAGCTGCGAGACTTGATGACCTTCTTTCAAATATTCGTTGACGTTCTCAGGCCCGTTTTCGGAAAGCGAAGCGCATACGGTTTCGGCGTCGCTTCCGAGGTTGCCAATAACGCAACGACCTTCGATCTTGCTCTGGTGTTGATATTCTACAGAAACTTAAAGGACCAGGTATTTCGTGGTAATGAGGCAAAAGTGATCGAGGCAGTTCGCGGATTCCTCGCATTGCATGCAGCGTGGCGATCCCGTCATGCGGCATGAACGAGGCGCCGTGAGGTTGGACGACCAATGGTCTGGTCGCGCCGATGCATGGACGCCCCAACCTCCGGAAGCATCCCGTAGGCGGCGGGCCTCGGTCAGCGAACCTCAGCCGCTCATTCTGAGCGGCCACGGCATGCGCCTCGCCGTTCGACACGGGTCCCTCGAAGTGTGGAACGGCTTCACGTACTATCCGCAGCAGCAAGAGACATTCCGCTTCTTCCCCGGCCAGCCCGATGTCCCCTCCCGGATCGTGCTGCTCGATGGCAGCGGGTCCATTACCCTCGATGTCCTGGCGTGGCTTTCCCAGCAGTCGATCCCTCTTATCCAGCTCGACTACCGGGGTGATGTCAGGGCAGCGATCGGATCGTCCGGCCTCGGCGCGGACCCGGGTTTGCTGGTGTTGCAAGTCGGCGCGGCCCGCGATCCGGCGAAAGCAATGGCCGTTGCAGCTTGGTTCGTGAGGGAGAAACTGCTTGCGAGTGCCGCGACGCTGAAGGCATGCGTTGCACCCAGTGAGAGCCGGACTGCGGCGCTGGGGCACATCACCGCGGCGGTGGATCGTCTGCGCACGCGATGGACTGGCAGCAAGGAGGCCCTGCTCGGTATCGAAGGGAAGTGCGCCCAAGCCTACTTCAACACGTGGCGCGAGCTACCGATCCTTTGGAAGGGAACAGGGCGCAAACCCATCCCACCCTCGTGGTCGGTGATAGGCCCAAGGTACTCGCGGTCAAAGCAGAGGAGTCGCGGGGCACTCCACCCCGCCCAGGCGATCTTCAACTACGCCTATGCGGTCCTCGAAAGCCAAATCCGCATCGAGGTTGCGGCGGTCGGACTCGATCCGGCTACGGGGTTTCTGCATCAGAATCTTTCGGATCGGCCGGCTCTTATCCTCGACCTTCTAGAACCGCTGCGGCCCGCGACAGACGCCCTGGTTCTTCGGTTTTTGACATCCGAGACGTTCCATCCCTCCGACTTCACAATCGGCCGTGATGGCACGTGCCGCTTGCACCCGGCCCTGGCGCGACGTGTGGTGAAGGACGTGCAGACCGTCGCCGGGATTGACTCCGCCCTGGCGGGACTGATGACACAGATCGGTTACCGCATACCCGTTGCCGTCCAGCACCGCAGCAAGGCGTGGTTGGCGCAGAGGGAGCTTCTAGGTGAGAAAGCAGCGGCACACCGATGACTATCGATCTTTGCTTGTTGCTACGAAACAATCGGAGTTGCATGCTGGCCGCACCTAGGGACAGTCGAAGAGCCAGACGGAGCTGGGTGAATGCCTAGCACTTGAACATCTTTTTTTTCGATCAGGAGGCGCGCTTGGTCGCGGGACCGAGCAGCGCATGTGGGTCCAAGATGGCCGCCATCGAGGATCTGAACTCGGCCTCTAGTTCGGCACGAAGCTGAAGGTCAGAGTGCCCACCTTGCCGAGATCGGCGGGCGGGATCGGCAAGTCGGAGCAGCGCGGGCTAAGCACGGCGCGTTGCGCCCTCTCGGCGAAGGCGCGGAACGCCGGATCGGCCATCCTGCCAATGTCCACGGGCCCGACTCTTGCGATGCGCGCCACGCCCTGCTGGTCGTAGGTCACGATGAGCTGCACCGACATCTGGTGAATGTGCGCCGCACCCCCGTGCCTTTTCCAACACTCGCGTACCTTGTCCGCGATCGCGCCCATCTGCACGGCTGTCAGCGTCGCGGTGATGTCGCCATGCCGGGCTCCGCCCACCGGCAGCGGGCCGCCGGATTCCGCATTCGACCGCGGCGTTTGCGGCGGTGGCTGCCGTTGCGGTAGCTCATTACTCTTTTCCGACTGAATTATATTTCTCCAGACCATTGTCGCACCCAAGGGACCGAGCTTGTCGAGCTCTTGCAATAATACGGTCGTAGCGACGCATTTGGTCTTCGCGTCGGTGCTGACGTGGGAGGGGTCCAACTTGAGCTGGACCAGCTTGTCCGCCGTTGCTGAGTAGATCTGCGAGGTTCGAGCGTCGGCCCACGAAGGGATAGGCACGGGTTGCCAATGCGCGCGGGCAGCGGATTCAATAACTTGCGTCAAGGCGAGTAACTCGCCGTTGACCATCGCCTGCGGCACCGTCGAAGCGTTAGCTAGGCCCTGCCCGTCGGCGTACGCAGCGCATTTGCGCCAACGTTCCGTCTGCCTCAAGTACGCGATTGTACGCGTCTGTGCCTCCAAGTATGCGAACATGGTGTCGGGACTGGCAGACGGAAGCGCGGCCCGCGTGGCGACGCCCACGATGGCATGCATATCGGCCCTGACCCCCGGCCCATCCCTGGCTTCGAAGCGTCCATACAAGGGCTTCGCATATTTTCGCACGAGGGCCGGTGATCCAACGCGTAAGGCTCCTAGGACGCCCGACAAGGGTTTCGTTTCCTCATGGCTCGCGAAGGCCTTTTCGACCGCCATCCAGCGCGCATCGTTAGTCGACACGAGGGCACTTCCGTCGAGGAGGCCCGTCAGAACGCCACGGCTAGCCAAGTTGATGGATGGAACACTTTCCAGTTTGTTGGGGCCGATGCGGTTGGCACGCGCGACGATGGCGGGCGGCACGCCATGCGACAGCAGATAGGCATCCGCCACTCGTGCCTCCGTCGTGTTTGCGAAAATCTCCAAGGAGGAGTTCGCTCTCGTGATAGATGAGGTGGCATGAAACCCTAGGCTCATGTCCCAATCAGCAAACCTTTTGGTTGCGGCCATGAGGAGCAACAGACATGCGCTGTTGCACTGTTTGCGAGCTACAACCGCGAGCCCCGGGTGTGCCTCTATGACCCGTGCGGCAGCGAGCCCTTCGTCAATAAGCCCACCTGGACTCGTGATGACGATTGTTCGGAAGCCTGCGTTGGCGTCGAGCGCGTCTCGCAACTTGCTGGCGAGGCCGGGGCCGATATCTCCGTGCACGAGAATCTCTCTCGACACCAGACGCACATCAACCTTGTACTTGTCGAATGCTTGTCGGGCTACGGCGATACGGTAGATCGTCGGCACTTGACGCAACAGAAACCCGGAGAAGAGCGCCAGAAAGACCGCCGAGACGACAAGGCCAACCTTGAGCAAGCCCACGCCAACAGACCGGGGAACGACGGCACGGTTGCAGCCTTTCCACAGCTTCCAGATGCTCATGGCAGCGCACGCGGTTGGAACCAGGACGCCGCTGCACCAAATAGCCGTGTTTACGAGTGGATTGCCCGCTTGCAGGGTTTGCTTACGCAAGGTGTAGCCGATAGCCCCGGCGACTGCAGCGGCTAGTAACCAAAGGACCCCTGCGACCGCCTCCCGGTTCGTGGTCCGTCGACCGGGCTTGCCTTGCGCCAGCGCTTTGCCCCGGGTAGGTGCAGCCCAGCTCGGTGGGCCCGGAGGCGGTTCGCGCCGGTCGGTGGCAGCGGGACCGGGGAAGTCGAAGTGGGCCGCGAGAGGCTGCCACTCTTTGAAACCGTGCCGCCAGACCAGCGCGCCTTGAGAAACTTGGCCCGAACGAATCAGCGCGACTAAGTCCTCCCGGAGCAGAGGGCCGCGTTGACCGCCGTTGTCCGCGACGAACCAGAGTTCCATCTACTGCGTTGCCCCAATCACGACGCGGACATCCCGGAAAGTGCGCCACACAAGAGCAAAAATAGGACAAACCCAAAGATGCTGAGGGCGCGTTGGACAAGTCCCTGCGGTCTTTGGAAGAGTGCGGTGCTGAGATCTGCGTCCCACGACGTCGATCCGTAGCGCTCGAGGCGCGTGAGCGCGGAAGCCAGCGTGAAGAGGCTAACGATCGGAATTCCCAGGCCAAGGCCGCGTACCCAGACCAAGATCTCCCTCTTAAGCGCGAGCCAGTATCCCACCGGTCTGGCGTCGGCCCCCAGCACACGGACCCCAAATAGCCACTTCCCCAACGATCCGCCGGTGAATCCGATGAACAAAGCGTTTACCGGGATGGCTCCCAGAATAACAGCCAAGCCTCCGAGTAACCGGAAACCAGACCCGTGGGATCCCATCGAGGCCGCAAACGCGGATTGCACGGCCGGGTCGACTGCATAAAGCGCGATGCTGACCACGAGAATGGCCAAAGTACCATGGACGAGTTCATCGAGCATCCGGGCAAAATACCGGCGCCAGGGATGGGCGCTGCCGTCGGACCAAGTACTGGGGCTTGTCCGCGGCGCCCGCCGGTCGCGGTCCAGCCGGAGAGACGAATCTGCGGCGCCAATGAGTGCTGGCGATGGTATTGAGGGTCTCTTCGGGTCTTGCAATGGCAGCGGCGGAGGCAACGTGGAAAAAACGGGAAGTTGCTCGCTGATCGGTTTCCAACCCTGCTCGTCGTTTCGCCAGACAAGCGTTTCGCGCGTTATGTCATCCTTCGACAGCAACTCGACCAGCTGAGCCTCCGTTACCGGGCCCCGCGACTGAGACCCCAGCATGTAGAACCATTGAACTTCGGTCATTGCTAATCCCATGTGTTTCGGCTGTGGCTATGGGGATACACTATTGAAGCCTACGCCGGGATTGCGGCGGGTTGAAGCTGGTTTTGGCAGGCGCTGTTGGAGTAGCGAGATTTTATCGACCGGCTGGAGCTGGTCCTGTTGGGGGGAGCCCAGACGACCCCGAGGAATTCGACTCAGGGGAGGCTAATATGGCTCTCTATGGCCCCCAAAAGTTTTCTGGACGAGGGCGCATAGTGGACAAGGTCCGATGGACTTTTGGTGTGGCCGCTCACGAAAGTGGCCACTTTCGGGGTTACCGGCCAGATACTGGTAGTTCAGCCGGTGGCTGCTATCGGCTCAACTGCGGACTTCTCGCCGCTAGGGTACGCGCGGTGCCGCGCGACAGGATCGGCCGGAGCCACAGGCCGGGACGTGCGTAAGAAATAGAATGCTTCTCGGAACGTCGGTTCATGCCGCTATGGCGACATCGACGGGCCGTCCCACAGTGCTATCCTTATTTGTTCACAGGCTCGGCGCTTGCGCGCCAATCGAGGCGGTCGGAGGGAAGCATGCAAGCGCCAACACCTGAGCTAGAAGCCGAGGCCCGCGCCTTTGTATGCCGCTACGCAACAGCATATGGCCTCGATCCGGATAAGGTTTGGCGAGAGCACTACCGAAAGCTCCTTCAAAAGGGCTTGGATTGGTTCGTAAACCAACGGAAAAAGGAAGAAGCATACGCTGCTGACTATCGGGCCAGCCAGACAGCTGGCCGGAACTCGCTGTCAGCGATTCAATGGCCTACCGTCGAGACCGCGCCTGCACCTGCGCCCGCCTATATTTCGTTTGCCGATTTCCTTGAACGGACGACGTTCGCGATGCGAATAGCGCGTTGCCGCGCTGCGGCAAAAAAAGCCGGTCGCCCACGCGTGCTTTCACCACCTCCAAGGCATCGCCTCTCGGGGCACGACGTTTGGAACGTGATCGAAGCGTCGCGTGGTCGCTGCGTATATTGCGGGTCCCTCGCCGTAGAAAACCGACCCTCAAAGCCAAATGGCGCACCGGCGGCATGGGCTCAAGTCGGCCGCCGCATCGGCACCCTCGAGCATCAATACTGGCGTGCGGCCGGTGGTGACAATGATCTCTCGAACCTCGCGTGGTGCTGCTTGTGGTGCAACACGTGGGAGAGCGAGCGCAGGCAAGGCGCGACGGATCATGGAGGCTTTTACCCGCAAGATGACGGTCCGGCAAAAAAAGGGAAGGAAAAGGGGAGCCCCAGCCAAGGCCCACAACTAAAGCAACGAGCGCACCGTCAAAGGCACCCGCATAAGAGTCCTGTGAATCAGCACCAACGTGGGACCCCTGGACAAAAAATGGGGCAACGGTCTGAAATTTCCCAGAAAGCCGCCAACCGAATGGGGGGCTTTTTTGCTCACCGAAACATATCGTCCATTTGGGCTCGACGGGCTGCGCCGGCTGGAAGATCCTCAGGCATCGGTTCGTAGCGGTTCAGGTCGATGCCCTCAAAGGGACAATGGACTACATGCGGCGGTCCCGAGGTGTGCTCCCCTGCCGATGCAT
>JAJYGU010000198.1 GCA_021784975.1 Planctomycetota bacterium | reverse complement strand
AATCCTCGTTGAATCCGCGGGCGACGACCCGATAGCACATCCGCCCGAGCAGCGCGGACCGAAGGTCCGCGCCGCCGGGCGAATTATCCTCCGCCGTCCCTCCGGCAAGGTGCATTGGTTGCAGGTCCGCGATTGGACGGGCACCGTCCAGGTGATGATCGGCAAGGCCCAAGTCGGCGACAGCAACTTCGCCCTGGCCCAGTGCTTCGATCTGGGCGACTTGATCGGCGTCGACGGCGAGTTGCGTAAGACCAAGACGGGCGAGTTGACCATCTTCGCCGCCGATCTGAAGCTTCTCACCAAGTCGATCGCCACTCCGCCGGAGAAGCACAAGGGACTGGCCAATCCCGAGTTGCGGCAGCGGATGCGTTACCTCGACCTGATCCACACCGACGGGGTGCTGGAGCGGTTCCTGCGGCGGACGAAGATTGTGCAGTCGATCCGCGCAACGCTGGCCGGCCGGCGGTTCGTCGAAGTGGAAGGGCCGACGTTGCACGCCATCGCCGGCGGGGCGGCCGCCCGGCCGTTTATCACCCATCACAATGCCCTGGACATCGACCTCTACCTGCGGATCGCCCTGGAGCTGCACCTGAAGCGGCTGATGGTGGGCGGGATCGAGCGGGTGTACGAGTTGGGCCGCGTCTACCGCAACGAAGGCATCGACGCCCGCCACAACCCTGAGTTCACTATGCTCGAGGCCTACCAGGCCTACGGCAACTACGAAACGATGATGGACCTGACCGAGGCGATCATCGTGGACGCGCTCCGTGCCACCGGCCAGCCGCTTAAGCTGCCGTGGGGCGAGGCGGAAATCGACTTCACCCCGCCGTTTGCCCGCAAGACCTACGACGAACTGTTCGCCGAGCACACCGGCGTGGCAGCGGGCGACGCGGCCGGCATCGAGCGGCTTGCCCGGCAAATCGGATTCACTACGACTGGAAAACACCCGGATGTCATCAAGAACGCCGTGTTCGAGGAGAAGGTGGAAGACGCCTTGGCGGGCCCGACCTTCGTGACCGACTACCCGGCCAGCGTCTGCCCCCTGACCAAGCGGAAGGCCGGCAATCCGGCCATCGCCGAGCGATTCGAGTTGTTCATCCAGGGTATGGAGGTGGCCAACGCCTATACCGAGTTGAACGATCCCGACTTGCAGGAAGAGCTTTTTTCCCGGCAACTGGAGGGCCAGCCGGAAGAAGAGTCGATGGCCAAGATGGACCGTGATTTCCTCAACGCCTTGCGGCACGGCATGCCGCCGGCCGGCGGGCTGGGCATCGGCATCGACCGGCTGGTGATGCTGTTGACCAACTCGCAAAGCATCCGAGAAGTGATCCTGTTCCCGCTTCTGCGCCCGGAGGCGGAGTAAGAAAGCGGAAAGCCGAAAGCCGAAAGCGGAAGAAGACGGAGCCACGGATGAACACGGAAGGGACCGGGCAAATGCAAAATGCAAAATGTAAAGTGCAAAATGTAAAACGAGGGCCGAAGGCGGAAATTTCTCATCTCTCATCCCTGACCTCCGACCTCTGACCCCTGATCCCTGACCATGTACAAGCTCTTGCTTTGCTGGCGGTACCTTCGCACGCGATACATCGCCTTGGCGTCGATCGTTAGCGTGATGCTGGGCGTGGCGGTGATGATCATCGTCAACAGCGTGATGCAGGGTTTTACCAGCGAGATGCAGAACCGCATCCATGGCATCATCTCCGACGTAGTGTTCGAGGCCAAGAGCCTGGACGGCTTTCCCAATGCCGAGTGGCATGAGGAGCGGATTCGCCAGGTGGTCGGCGACCAGATCGCCGGGATGACCCCGATCGTGTCTGTGCCGGCCATGCTCTATTACCAGTGGCGCAACACCACCATGGCCTGCCAAGTGCAATTGGTGGGCATCGACGAGAAGACGCAAAGCCAAGTGAGCGATTTCAGCCGCTACTTGCAGCACGCGGCCAATCGCCAGGCGGCCAGCTTCAAGCTCCGCGACGGCGGCTACGACGTGCGGGACCATCAGGCTGGACCCGAGGCTCCCGAGCGGGTCCAGATGCAGGATGCCGGCTGGCCGCATCGCCGCAAAATGGCGGAGCTGAACGCCTGGCAGGCGCGGATGGACGCCGCCAGGCGGCCGGCCGCATCCTCGCCCGCACCGCCGGCCGTGGCCCGTTCACCATTGTCCCAGAAGTCATCGGCGCCAGCCGGCAAGCTCGGCGCCGGCGGGTCTGCGCCGGCCCCGCAGGTCGATCCGTTTGCCGGCCATCCGGTCGCCGCCGGCAGCAAGGCCGGCAGCGATTTCGACCCGGCCAAGGAGCAATACACCGGCGTGGTGTTGGGGATCGCCATGGTGAGCTGCCGCAGCAGCGATGGCCAGGAGTGGTTCCGGGCCCTGCCCGGCGACGACGTGACGCTGGCTACGGCCACGGTGGCCCAGCCGCCGAAGCTGACCAGCGACAAGTTCACCATCGTCGATCTCTACGAGAGCAAGATGAGCGAATACGACGCGAACTTCGTGTTCATGCCGATCGGCAAGCTGCAAGAGCTGCGGTGTATGTACAATCCGACCACCGGCGTCCGCAACGTCAACGCGATTGCCATCAAGGTCAAGCCGGGGGTAAACATCGACGAAGTCCGCGACAAGCTGCAAAAGGCGTTCGATCCGGACGGCTATTTTTACTCGGTCAGCACCTGGCGCGACAAGCAAGGGCCGCTGTTGGCGGCAGTGCGGATGGAGACCGCGATTCTCAATATCCTCTTGTTCCTGATTATCGCGGTGGCGGGCTTCGGCATCCTGGCCATTTTCTACATGATCGTAGTGGAAAAGACCCGCGACATCGGCATCCTCAAATCGCTCGGCGCGTCCAGGAGCGGGGTGATGGGGATCTTCCTCAGTTACGGGCTGTCGCTGGGACTGGTGGGCTCGGGCGTCGGCCTGGCGGCGGGGCTGCTGTTCGTCCGCTACATCAACCAGATCGCCAAACTGCTGGGCTGGATCACCGGCCGGCCGGTATTCGATCCCAAGATCTACTACTTCTACAAGATTCCGGCCGTCGTCGTGCCGACCACGGTGGCCTGGATCGTGGCCGGGGCCTTGTGCATCGCGGTGGCCGCCAGCATTCTGCCGGCGCGCCGCGCGGCCAAGCTGCACCCGGTGGAGGCCCTGCGCTATGAATAAGTCGCCGCGTTACAATAACGCGAATATGTTTTGGAGCACGGGCGTCCCGCCTGCCACGGAAAAAGCGGGCGAGACGCCCGCGCTCCACTGGAAGCCGCGGGAAGGGGACAGGTCCATGGTCTCAGCCAACGCCCGGTCCGCAAGAGAGCTCATCCCGCCGAAAAATGGATCAGTCCCCGGCGGCTATCAGATCTCGACCGTCGATTTGTACAAAAGCTATCGGAAAGGGGCGGTCGAGGTGCCGGTGTTGTGCGGGCTGACGCTGGGGGTGCGTCAGGGCGAGTTCCTGGCCGTCGTCGGGCAAAGCGGCTCCGGCAAAAGCACCTTGCTGCACCTGCTGGGCACGCTCGATGCCCCGGACCGCGGCCAAATCCACTACGACGGCCGGCGGATCGACAAGCTGCCGGCTGCTGCCCGCGACCACCTGCGGAACCGGCAGTTTGGCATGATCTTTCAGTTCTATCACCTGCTGCCGGAGCTGACCACCTTGGAAAACGTGCTGGCGCCGTTGATGATCAGCCACGGCGTCTTGAGTTACCTGCGGCACCGAGGCGAGCATCGCGCCAGGGCCGAGGCCCTGCTGGCCACCGTCGGCCTCGGCCACCGCCTGAAGCACCGGCCACGGGAGCTTTCCGGGGGGGAGATGCAACGGGCGGCCATCGCCCGGGCACTCATTGCCCAGCCCGATCTGCTGCTGGCCGACGAACCCACCGGCAACCTCGACCAACACACCGGCCAGGAAATTATCAAGATCCTGCGAACCTTGAACCGGCAGCAAAACCTCACTATAGTGATGGTTACGCACGATCGGGCGATCGCCGATCAGGCCGACCGCATGGTCCGGTTGGCGAATGGGCGGATTGAAGCGAGGGACGAGAGATGAGAGACGGCAGCCTGGATTTCTGATCCCTCATCCCTTTGTTTTGAGAGTTGCTCAGCTATGGCCCTGCAAATCTACATCAACGGCGAGTTTTACGACAAAGCGGACGCCAAGATCAGCGTCTACGATCACGGCCTGCTCTACGGCGACGGGGTGTTCGAGGGGATTCGCAGCTATGGCGGCAAAGTGTTTCGCCTGGCCGAGCACCTCAACCGACTCTGGGAATCGGCCAAGGCGATCTGGCTGGAGATCCCAATCTCTCGGGAGGAAATGACCAAGGCCATCCAAGACACACTGGCCGTCAATAACATCACCGATGGCTACATCCGGGTGGTGGTCACCCGCGGCGTGGGCTCGCTGGGGCTTGATCCCAACCGCTGCAGCGATCCGCAGGTGATCGTCATCGCCGACCGCATTTCTCTTTATCCCGAGGAGTTGTATCAGAAGGGCCTGAAAATCGTCACCGTCAGTGTGATGCGGAACCACGCGGCCGCCCTCAGCCCGCGCATCAAGTCGCTCAACTATCTGAACAACATTTTGGCCAAGATCGAGGGTTTGCAGGCGGGTTGCATCGAGGCCCTGATGCTCAATCACAAGGGCGAAGTGGCGGAGTGCACCGGCGACAACATTTTCCTGATCCGCAAGGGGCGATTGTTGACGCCGCCGCAGGAGGCCGGCATCCTGGAGGGCATCACCCGCGACGTGGTCATGGACTTGGCCCGCGAGATAGGAGTCGCAGTCCTGGAAGTGCCGCTGACCAAGCACGACATTTACATTGCCGACGAGTGCTTCCTAACCGGCTCGGCGGCCGAGGTGGTGCCGGTGGTGACGGTCGACTGTCGCACGATCGGCGACGGCGCGCCGGGCCCGATCACCCGCGAACTGATGTCGCGCTTCCACGCCCTGACCCGGAGCTGAGCATGGGGATCACCGCGGAGGACTTGGCGCGGCCCTTGGACGCAACCAAACGGAGAATGAAAAATGAAAAATGAAAAATGAAAATTGCTGCACTTTGTGCTTAGATCTTGCCTCTTCGTCTCGCATTTTTCAATTTTCAATTTTCAATCTGTCTTTTGTCTCCGCGTCCTCGGCGTCCTCCGTGGTGCAGTGCAGCCGATGAAAGGCTCTCGGGATGGACTGGTTCACTGGCTTGGTTGACATCTTCCTGCACCTCGACAAGCACCTAGGCCAGGTGATCGAGGATTACCATGCCTGGACGTATCTGATCCTGCTGGTAATCATCTTCTGCGAGACCGGCCTGGTGGTGACGCCCTTTCTGCCGGGGGATTCGCTGCTGTTTGCCGCCGGCACGTTTGCCGCCTACGGCAAGCTCGATCCGCTTTGGCTCTTCGTGATTCTCGGCGCCGCCGCCGTGGCGGGCGACACGGTGAATTATTGGGTGGGGGCGATCGTCGGACCGCGGGCGTTTAGCGGCAATCTGCGCTTCCTCAAGAAGGAGCACCTCGACCGCACGCACCGCTTCTTCGAGAAATACGGCGGCAAGACGATCATCCTTGCCCGCTTCGTCCCCGTCGTGCGGACCTTCGCCCCCTTTGTGGCCGGCATCGGGGCCATGAACTACGGGCGATTCATCATTTATAATGTGGTCGGTGGGCTGGCCTGGGTGGCCTTGTTCATCTTCGGCGGCTACGGCTTAGCCAATGTGCACTGGGTCAGAGATCACTTCTCGGTAATCGTCGTTGTCATCATCCTGATTTCGGTGATGCCCATGGCGATCGAGTTCCTCCGCGCCCGCAGACAGACCGCCTAGCGCCGAGTAGGGAGAACGCCCATGGCGATGATTGAGTGGAATGAGAGTCTGAGCGTGAACGTGGCCGAGATCGATCGGCAGCATCGCCAGCTTATTGACATGGTCAACGATCTCAACGCGGCCATGCTGGAAGGAAAGGGCAGAGACGTCTTGGGCTTGATCCTCAAGGGACTGGTCGATTACGCGGGCACCCATTTCCACACGGAAGAGCGGTATTTCTTGCGATTCGGCTACCCCGAGGCCGGCGCTCACCAGAAGGCCCATGCCGAGTTCGTGGCCAAGGTGAGCGACTTTCAGAAGGGGCTGGCCGCCGACCGGGCAGGCTTGTCGGTCGACGTGCTGCTGTTCCTGAGCGACTGGTGGCGGCAGCACATTCTGGTGGTGGACAAGAAGTACGGCCCGTTCTTTAATGCCAAGGGGCTGCGATAGTGTTGGACGCTACCCGGGCCAAGCGATGATGTAAGAAATGACGTACCGATTTGCGGTAATCCTACGGGGGCTTGAGGTCATCGACGACGACTTAGCCGAAGCACTCTACGAAGCTGGCTGTGACGATGGTTCACCGTATTCCTCGTCTGGCGTCGCGGCCATTGGCTTCGACCGGGAAGCCGATTGCCTCGAAACGGCGATCCGTACTGCTGTGGCGGATGTCTAAAAGGCCGGTTGCGTGGTGGAGTACGTCAAGATCGAACACGACTCGCCCCTGCTATCGCCGGGGTGACGAGGGGGGCCCGCCTCTATCATCCGGCCATGAATTCGCCGGCCTCCCATTGATCATTCCAATCGGAGCGTATCACTTCGCCGGATGCCAGACGCGTTCCAGGTCCGCGGAATACTGGCGACGGATGCCTTCGTCGGCCAACACGTCTTCGGTGGCCCGGAGCACCTCTTCCCGGCGGAACACCAGCAGG
>JAJYGU010000200.1 GCA_021784975.1 Planctomycetota bacterium | reverse complement strand
CGAACCGAACGCCGGGGAGTGGGGCTGATGCGGTTGCGAAGTAAACTGTCCTGGCAAGGCATGCTGCATATCCAGCCGGAATAGAGATTGCGAGGGGGGCGCCGCGGCCGATGGCGCCACCGATGGGGGCACGGCGCTCGGCGTCGCCAATGGGTCTGCACCTAGCGTGTCCGCTCCCCCCGATGCCTCGGCCGGGCGCGGCTGCTGCTGGGCTGGCAGGGCCGGATCGCTGCGGCCGGGGAGCTGACCCAACAAGGCCTCCAGGCCGCGTCCAAGTCGTCGTTCTTTACTCACGTTCAAGCACCTCCATGCAGAGTTCCACGTAGGCCCGGGCACCGCGCGAACGCGGCGCGTAGTCGATGACCGATTTCCCGTGACTGGGTGCCTCGGAGACGGCCACGTCGCGGGGGATGACCGTCTGAAACACAATCTCGCCGAAGAAATCGCGCACTTCTTCGTCCACTTCGTAAGTGAGCTCCAAGGTGTGGTCGTACATAGTCAACACGATGCCGCCGAACTGAAGCTGACTGGCCGGATCCTGCATTACCTCCCGGATCACCGCGATCATCTGAGTCAGGCCTTCCATGGCGAAATACTCACATTGGATAGGCATCATTACCTCAGACGAGCTACTCAAGGCCGTCCTTGTAAGTGGCCCGAGTGAGGGCGGGCAGTCAATGAGCACGATATCGTAGGCGCTGAATCCGCTGATAAGGTGCTCGCGGAGCCTGGCCGACTGGTGCGGATCATCGCGGGTCAACAGTTCCACATCGCGAAAGCTGCGGCTGCCAGGCAACAGATCAAGCTGAGGGGTTTCGGTGTGACAGACTGCCTGTCGGATGGGCGCGCAATGGACCAGGGGATGACTGGCGGTCGGCGGTTTGCCGAGCCCGGTGGTGGCATTGCATTGAGGATCGAGATCGACCAGCAGGGTTTGGGCGCCTGAGATCGCGAGCCCGGCCGCTAGATTGACGGCGGTGGTGGTCTTGCCGACTCCGCCCTTCTGGTTGGCCACGCAAAAGATCCGCGCCATGATGGGCTCCTTGCCCGATCGGCTGAGCAGCCGCACGTTGCTCAGATACCGCTTCCTAGCATTGGCGTGGATTCTAGCCACAGGTGGGAGGGCGAGGAAATGCCAGTTTTGAGAATCGCGTAGCGCGCGAAGCAAGGCCGGCAGATAGGCTAAGACCAAGGGTATAGCCCGGATTACCCACGCCGTGGGATGTGCCTTGCGCAGGGCGTGCAAAATCGTAACCCGAAGCGTAAGCGAGGCCAAGTCGCGGCCGTCCTCGCTTACGCTTCGGGTTACGATTCGGTCGTGAATAATCCGGGATAGCGGATTGATGATCCCGAGTTATCACGAGCAATCCGCCAAGTGCATTTCAACGACGATGCCCGGCTGGCCGATTCCGCCCGCAGGTTTCACGTGAAACCACTACTCGCCGTGAATTGCCTGTTTCACGTGAAACTCGCAACCTTGCATGAGGTGGCACTATTCCACCGGATTGATGACCAGGCCGCTGAGGAGCTTTGGGTAGAAGTAGGTGCTCTTAGCGGGCATGCGTTCGCCGCCGAGGCTGATGGCGCGGACGTGTGGGACGGTGGCCGGCATGACGACTGCGGCCAACGGGTATTCCCCCGTGCGCAGCCCGTCGGCTACTTCTTCAATCAAGTGAACGTAGCTTGGCTTCGGCAAACCCTTACATCCCAGCAGGTCCTCGACCACCAGTCGGTGCAACAGACTGACGCCCAGTCCTTGCCAGTCGGCGGAATGTTCGTTGGCTACTTCAGCCATGCGGGCCTTGCCGGCGTCGGTGAGCGTCGAGATCAACCAGCGGCGGTCCACCTGGGTGTAAAGGCCGATGGTACCCTGGTCGCCGCCGGTTTCGACGTCTTCCCAAACGGCGGCCACCATATCGGGCCCTTCGCCGGCCGGTCGAGTGGCAAAGCAGGGGCTGAGTTTGGCAGCCAGTTCGCCGCTAGTCATCGCAGGCGCTCCGCGAAACAAGCGGTGCGTCGGCTGCACGATCAGGCCAGGGTCATCCATAGCCACAAACATCATCAGGGTGAAATTGGCCGGATGCTGGTCCGAAAGAAAGCCGCTGTCGTAGACCTGGTCGCGGTAGTTGCAGGCGGTTTCGTAGCGGTGGTGGCCATCGGCGATAAACAACGGCTTCGGCCCCATCACCGCTGAGAGCTGAGCAATGACCGAGACATCGCTGACCGGCCAGAGACGATGGACCACGCCCAGATGATCGGTGGCCACCAGCGGCGTCTTGCCGGCCACGGCTGCGTCCAGCAGTTGTTGGGCTTCGCACTGCGGATCGGGATAGAGGCCGAAAATCGGGCTGAGGTTGGCCTTGGTCACCACGGTGAGCATCAGCCGGTCGGCCTTGGCGGCCGGCAGGGTTTCTTCGTGGGGGAAGACCTGCCCTTCGCCAAACCGCGTCAGCCGTTGCCGGGCCATAAAGCCGCGGCGGACGTAGGTCGCGCCGGCATAGGCATACTCCTGGTGATAGACGTAAACGGCCGGATCAGCCTCGACCGTCAAGATGCCTTCGGCCTGCCATTGCTTGAAGAACTTCGCCGCCCGCGTGTAGCGGTTGTTGGCTTCGTCATCGTCGCCCGGCTCGATGCGATTCAGATCGATGCGGATAAAGCTGTAGGGATGAAGCTGGTAGAAATGGGCCTGCAACTCGGGGCCGATCACGTCATAGGGCGGCGTTACCACGTCGCTGAGCGATCCGACGCGACCCAGGTTGTAGCGGATTCCGCGAAAGGCTTGAAGCTCGGGCATGGGGGATGACGGATGAGGGATTAGAGATCAGAGGTCAGGGGCCGGGGATTTCCGGATTTGGGAGCTGTTGCCCGGGCGGCAGAAGGCAGAAGCCCACCGCACCGATTTTAGCACAGCATCCGGTTTGCTCACCAGGGGTGAGATGCCGAACGACTCTGCACTTGTCAGCCAGAACAGACTCTTGACATCCTTTGCCGATACAACGTATCCTCGCGTTTCACAGGAAACAATGCTTCCTTTCACGGCCAACAGTTTCCCTGATCCCTGATCCCTGATCCCGGCGACGACCGAATGGACCCCAAGCCCCGCATCTTGATCTTTACGGGAGACGGCAAGGGGAAGACCACGGCCGCCTTGGGCATGGCCTTTCGTGCCAGCGGCCACGGACTGCGGAGCAGCGTGATCCAGTTCATCAAGAGCGACACCTCGGTGGGGGAAGCCGCCGCCGCTGCCGCTTCCCCGACCATTGAAATCCATGCCACTGGCCGCGGGTTTCTGCCACCGTCCGATCATCCCCGGTTCGCCGATCACCGGGCGGCCGCCCAAAAGGGCTTGCGGAGAGCTGCCGAAGTCTTGTTCAGCGGCCAGTTCGACCTGGTGGTCCTTGACGAGATCTGCCTGGCGGTGGCCCGCGGTTTGATCGACGAGTCGCAGGTAATCGAACTACTGGGTCAGGTGCCGCCCAAGATGTGCTTGGTGCTGACCGGCCGTGACGCATCGCCGGGGCTGATCGCGGTGGCCGACACGGTGACCGAGATGCGCTGTGTCAAACATGGCATGGAAACGGGGTTTCCCGCCCAAGACGGGGTTGAACGCTAGGGCGGTCATTCATGCGAATCGTGGGGCGCGGGGCGTGACAAGATGAGGTGGAGCGACAGGGCGGTCATTCATACTGCAGTGCGATCAGCAGATCGAGCTTGGTCGCCCGCCTTGCCGGAAACCAGGCCGCCAATAGGACAATCAGCAAGGCCATGCCGAAGCTGCCGAGGATGAGGGCCGGCGGCAGCGAAAAGTGGATCGAATATCCCAACAGCGGCTGCATGCACCGGCTCATGGCATAAGCCGTGTTGACGCCGGCAAAGATCCCTAAACTGAGGCCCACGATGCCGATGATCGCCGCCTGGGCAAGGATCATTTTTCGGACCTGCCGCTGGGTCATGCCGACTACCCGCAGCAGGGCAATCTCGCGGGTTTGTTCCATCACGTTCATCATCAGCGTGTTTCCAATGCCGAAGCCCGCCACCACGTAGCCCAGGGCCAGCAGCCCCCACAAACCGCTGAGAATCCCGCTCATGAGTCCATCCAGCGCCCGGCTCAACTGGGCAAACGAGTATACCATTAGGCCCTGCTTGCGGCCGATGGCCATCAGTTGCCCGCGAAGCGTATCCAGGGCCTTGGGTGCTGCGCGGATCACATACATGTCGGCGCCCCGAACATGAAAGATCCGTTCAGCCTCGGCGCGTTCCATGAAAACCACATTGCCGCCGACGGTGTAATCGATGGCCAGGCCGACGATCGGTAGCGAACGCGGTCCCTCGGGAGTCGCGATGGGCATCGTGTCTCCGGTCTTGAGACCGCGGCGCTGGGCAAGGACGGTGCCCAGCACTACCCCACCCGACGCAAAACCTCGTTGCACCTCCTCCGGCTCGCCTTGGGCAAGAACCAGCGGAAGCGGATTGTCGCGGGCAAAATCTCGGGCCACTAGCATCACATGGTCTTTGCCGGAGGTCACGCCAAAATAACGGACGACGTCGAGGCCGGTCACACCGCCCAGTCTGCGAATGTGATCGCCGAGGCTTTCCGCCATGGGGACGCCCTCGCCGGTCTTCGGGTCGCTGAAACTGGCGCAGACGAGAAAGTCTCCCTCCATGGTGCGCCGATGCCAGTTGCGCACATCTTGAACATTGTTGATGATCGTGGTCCCGAGCCCAACCCCGGCGGCAATCGCAATATACAGGACCCCGATGGTCAAACCCGCCCGCGCGCTGCGATGGGCGAGTTGCTGTTCGGCCAAATGGCCTTCCACGCGAAGCAGGGGGGAAATCAGCAGGAACACGCCGCGTCCCAACGGCCGCACCAAGGCAGGGATCACCAAGGCGAAGGATGCCAGAAAGATGACGCCGGCGGGGATCGACACGATGATCGGCAACCAGCCGTGAATGCAGGCGCTGACCACACAGCCTGAGGCGACAAACAGGAGGACACCGCCCAGCGTGGTCAGTCGCGATGCCGCATGCCCATCATTGGTCGAAGCTGCCCGAATCGCTTCCATCGGTGAGATGCCGCTCGCCCGGCGGGCAGGAATGTAGGTAGCCAGCAAGGCCACCCCCATGCCGAGCACGATGGCCAGCACAAAAGGCGCATAATTGAGCTGAATTGGGAGCGTCGGCGATGCCGAAAGTTGCGCCATGGCGCGAAGCAGCAGATGAGCGCCGGCTAATCCGAGCAGGCATCCGAACACCGCCCCGACCACCCCCATGGTCACGGTCTCGGACAGAAGCATTTGAAGAATTTGCCGCCGCGTGGCCCCCACCGCCCGCAGAATCGCCAACCGCTGTCGCCGCTCGCTGAGATTCATCTGGAAGGTGTTCAAAACGATGAACACCGCCAATGCGATCATCAACGCACAAGCAAACTGCAAACCGCGCTCGGCATTGCGAAAGGCTTCGGTCCCCAAACTCGCCTGGGCTGCGGTGGGGCGGACCATCAGACCGGCCGGTAACCGCTTCGCAACAGCATGGCGAACCGAGTCTTGGTCAGCCGCCTTATTAAGAACCAGGCTGATCGTGCTGACCTCGCCTGGCCGGGCAAACAACTGTTGCGCTAAGGGCAATGAAAGGAACACGACGCCGCCCTGGTTGAAGCCTGCCACCCCACGGGGCGCCAGCAGCCCCACGACCGGCTCTTTCCACACGCCGAGCCGACGGCTGGCCAGTAGTTTCAAGTCGTCCGACACCGCGATGCCGGCCCAGCGGGCAAAGTCCTCTTCCAACACCGCCCCGCGGTTGTGGTGAAAGAGTGTTCCTTGCGTCAGTTCGTAATCGCGGACTTTCGCGTCCAATACCGGATCAATGCCCAGCAGTCGCAGTTGGATATGCCCCTTGGGGGTAAGCAAGACCGCATAGGCCTGCAACGACGGCACGGCCGCCTTAATCCCAGGGACTTGGCCGGCGGATTGGGCGAGGGACTCCTGAAAGCGCGATCCCCCCTCGTGGACCACCTCGAGTGTGGCCCGGCCGTTGAGCCGCTGCGACATCTCTTCATAAGAACGGCGGGTGGTTCCGGCGGCGAGTTCCACGGCCACCACGGCCGCCACGCCGATGACGATGCTCAACAGCGTGAGCCCGGCCCGCCCCGGACGCTGCCGCATCTCCGTTGCCGCAAGCTGCCAGAGCGTGGCTGCACTCTTCATGCCTTACTGGCCCCTGCCCTGAAGCAAATAGTTGAGCACGTGGCGCAAGGTGGGGAAATCGTCCAACGAGAGGTCTTCGGAGGGGTGCACATCAAAATACTCGCTCAACTCACCGAACAGTTGCGCCTTCTTGATGCTGTCGATTCCCAGGTCGGCCTCCAGATCGGCATCCAACTCGACGATCTCGGGCGGATAGCCAGTATGCTCCACCACAAAGTCCACCAGGAACTTCTCCAACTCCTTCGGATCCAGGTTCCCCGCCGTGCCAGGGGCGGCTGGCGCCTGTTCGACCGCTGCAGGCTGTGGCACCGCAACGGCACTCACGGTCGCCGGACCCAATGACGGGGGTGGCGTTGGCGCCACAACGGTCGCAGGGGTGCTTTGTTGTGATTTTACCAGATAGTCGAGCACATGGCGCAAGGTGGGGAAATTGTCCAGCGACAGGTCTTCGGAGGGACGAACATCGAAATACTCGCCCAACTCACCAAACAGTTGCGCCTTCTTGATGCTGTC